>JANQLH010000125.1 GCA_028280735.1 SAR324 cluster bacterium
ATATGAAAAGAAATATCGCCAATTGCCCAGAGATTGGCCGCAGCTGAGCGCGGCCCTCCTCAAGCGTTTTGGTCGAATACCTGGGCTCAGGAGGCGCAGAGCCAGCTAATGGCAATCTCACAGGGGTCGCGACCTGTTCAGGAGTATGCGTCTCAGTTCGAAACGCTGTTAGGTCAACTGGACTCATTTGATGAAGGCCTGATGTTGAACCAGTATGTTTGGATGTTTGCCGGAGACAAGCGGACGCGTCCGGGTGGTCGCTGGACACTGAATTGATAAGGCTACTGGTACACGGACTGGGACACTTGATGGGATTTGATCATGAACGTTCAGACAAAGATGAGGCGAGGATGCTGGATTGGGAGAAGCAACTTCTCTCCAGCATCAACCTGGGTAATCTATACGATTGAAACTAGGGAATCATTCTTGAACGTCTTCCCGGCCGGAGTTCTTTAGGCAGATGCAGGAACAATATTGACTACTTTTCTCGTCTTTGTTTTTCGCCTGAATTCCACAGCACCGTCACAGAGTGCAAAAAGAGTAAAATCTTTGCCTGTTCCGACATTCTCACCAGCATGGAAAGTATTACCTACTTGTCTTACGATAATTGTCCCGGCGGTAACCTCTTGACCGCCAAATCGTTTAACACCACGATATTGAGGATTGGAATCTCTTCCGTTTTTTACGCTGCCTTGTCCTTTCTTATGAGCCATAATTACCTTAATGTAAAAAAGTTTTCTAAATTCCGCATTATGCCTGAATATCGGTAATTTGTACCTTGGAATAATCTTGCCTGTGTCCGGCTTTTTTCTGATATCCCTTTCTACGCTTTTTCTTGAAGACTACAATTTTCTTAGCTTTTCCGTGATTCAGCACCTTACCCAGAACCTTTGCACCTTCAACGACCGGTGTACCCACTTTGTAATCATTCTCGCCAGTCTTCACGAATAAAACCTGCTCGGCTTCAAAATCAGATCCCTCTTCCTGATGAAGTAAATCCACAGTTATTATACTGTCCTTTTCAACTCGAAACTGTTTGCCGCCTGTTTTGATTATTGCGTACATTGTTTGTTTTTTGGTTATAAATCTACTGCTTGTGTCGTTAATTTAAGTTTAATTTTAAAAGCTATCCTTATAATGTGATTTTGTCAATGTAATTAGCTGTGGAATAGTCTAATGGAACAGGGGATGTAAACACATAGTGGATAATGTATTACATTCGTTTTTGAATCAAAGTTTGTTCAGGAAGGAGTGGGTACTAATAATGGATTCAATCTCCTCCTTCAGGGTAAGCGCAAGAGAGGAGATTGTTTTAGGAATGAAGCCTAAGTTAGAATTTAATTTGGTAAGACAGACCGATTTCGCCGAAATCGGGTCGTATTTGTAGCTCCAGGTATCCTTTATATCTACCTTCTTCAATCATTTCATCTATTTCACCACGCAGTGAGAAGTACTTATATGAACTGTAACCAAGTGTCGCCAAGGCAGCCATTAGTCTAACATCGTCACTTGATTCAAACTGATTAAGAAAATAAGCTGACGCCGCACCTGATCCAATCAACATCGTTTTCCAAAATGCCTGACTGGACTCCTTGGCTTCCAGCTTTTCTGCCCACTTTCGTTTTGCCAGGTCCTCCAGTTTCACAGGAGAAAGAACAACGGATTTTTTAATTTCGAAAACATTACGAAGGTGTGTATCCAATTCTTTTCTTGTATCATCCACCAGCTTGATCTGTTTGCGTTTATCAAGAAAGGTCGTTACATATTGCCTTTCTTCAGGTGTTTCAATAGTTTGAAAATAGACACCTTCACTCACGCTTTTTCCGACTTTTGTAATCTTCAGAATTCCGATATTTTTCCGACGCTGCGTGTCGGTAAAATCTTCGCCGGAATCGGATCTCACCGTGAGATTGCGATAAATAACCATGTTATCACCAACGGATATACCATCCCTGTCACCAAGGTTCACCACTGCAATTTTATTGTTTGCTTCAACAATGCTGCCAATCACGGGAGCATTGTCAGCTATCCTGTTTGCCAACAGATAGAATTGCCGATCCATGGTTTCGTCGGTAAATCGTATGGTATCCTCAAACGCCAGAGTGTTATCAAATATAAGTACTAGCTTGACATTTAAGCTGAATAGTCCGGATTCGGTGAGAGAGATGTGTCCCGTTAGAATCCAATCCGATTCCATCAGTTTTCCCATTTGGATACCACAGCCAATGTCAAAGCATGGTAATAAGGAAGGTGCCTGCTTTTCCGTTTCAGATTCGGCTGCATCAAGGGGAATAACATTAAATCGATTCGTGTTTGCCAGGTTTTGGGAAACCATATTACTAAAAGCCCTGGCAGCAGATTCAGTCATTCCGGTTGCACTAAATTGAAGTACAATGATGGCATCGTTCTCGGACGCGGACTCTTTTAAAGCATCTCGAATCGTGTCGCCTGCAAAATTCTGTGAATATCCATAGGAAGGAGACAGAACTAAATAAACTGCAACCACAAGAAACATAAACGGGTAAATACAACAAACCGACTTCACACTTTTTCCAAGCATATCTGTTTTATAATTGTTTAGACTGTTTATTTTGTTTTACCTTACCAGGAACACAAATGGGTAATTCTCTGATTTGTAGGCTTTTTTAATCAACAGGCAGCAGAAGTCACTGCGATCTAATCAAGTGTAATGCAGGAATCAGGCAATCCGATCTTCAGCTTGAAAAAGTTTAGGCGGGAAACGTCAAAAAGGAGGTAGCGGGGTTTTTCAAAACCACTACCTCCTGATCTACGTTGTTAATTTAACCTTAAAATAACCCAATGCAACTCTAGGTCTCAACTTGTTTGCTTTTGGTTGGAGATTTTTTCTTTGTGGAGGTTTTGCTTTTTGCTTTTTCCTCAGAATCTTTTTTAGCAGTCTTCTTTGCCAGCGTATTCTTTTTGGAACCAGCTTTAGCCTTTACCACCTTATCCTCACCATCATCGATTTTCTCTGCTTTTTTCTTGGTGGTTTTTTTGGTGGTTGTTTTCTTTTCCTTATCTTCCTTTTTAGCTTTAGTTGCTTTTTTTTCTACTTTTTCATCATCAGTTTTCTTTGTCTTTTTTGACGTGGTTGCTTTTTCAGAGGTTTTTTTAGCTTTCGACGGCTTTTTTTCCGTTGATTCTTTATCTTCTTTGGAATCCTCCTCCGCATCTTTCTTTTTTGCTTTAGCAGTTGTCTTGGCTGTTGTTTTTTTAGCGCTCGACTTGGACTTCGTGGTTTTCTTTTTGGTTGAAGGATTCTTTTCTTCTACTTCGTCAGTGTCCGCTTTTACGGCCTTTTCATCTTTCTTTTTCTTTGCCGGCCGACCTGCCTTCTTTTTGGTTTTCTTCGATTTGGCATCGGTTTCAGCCACTACCGCAGCATCGTCATCAACCTCTTCTTCATCGGTTTCGTCCTCGTTATTACCATTTTGTGATTTCCAAAGATATTTATCATCAATCTGGGTTGGAGGAACATTGTCGATTTTTCCCTTAAGCCGGTTTTCAAAAGACGCGGTAACTTCCTCCAGTTCATTTTCTTCAAGCTCTTTAATGTCCGTGAATAAACAGGAGGGATGGATACCAAAACCTCCAACGTCGTCTTGATTCTCTTCTTTAGGAGGGTTTTTATCCGTTTTCTTTTTGGATTGTTTCTTATGCACCTTATCAACTGTCTCCGGGGCTTCAGCTTTCCTCTCTTGCCTATCCTCGACAGGTGGTGAGGTGTCCTGTTTTTGTTTGGATTCCTGCGAACTTTCTTTTTGTTTTTGGGAGGACGGATCCTTTTTTCCAGCCGGCTTTTTTGATTTCTTTTTCGGATGCTCCGCTTTTACCTGTTCGGTCTTTTGAAAAGAGTCCCGTTGTCTTTGTTTTCTGTAATAAACAGCTTTCAGGTGTCTTTCACTGAAAACCGCCATTTCCGGGTTGCCTCGCAATACGATGTTAATATCGAATTCGAGCTCGAGATCGGATATCGATTGTCTGCGGTCATTCAAAAGAATGTTCACCAGTTCCAATGGTAATTCTCCCTCAACTCTGTCTACATTGCCTTTTGCCGCTAATTCCCGGATGGATCGTATAATAAGGTTGGTAGAAGCCTGGATTGAAGGAATTTTCCCCTTGCCGTTACAAACCGGGCAGGTAGATTCTACCGAACTGGAAATACCTACCGCCAGTCTTTGACGACTTAACTCCAAAAGCCCGAATTGAGAAATAGGGTTAAACCTTAATTGAGCCTTATCCTTTCGCATGGCTTCGCTTAATTTATCCTCTACCTGTTTTCGATAGGACTCGTTCTCCATGTCAATGAAATCAATGACGATCAACCCACCCAGGTTTCTTAGCCTGAGTTGCCGGGCAATTTCTTCCGATGCCTCCAAATTGGTTCTCAAAGCCGTGGAATCAATGCTGCCTTCCTGATTTGACCGACCCGAATTCACGTCAATGGCGACCAGGGCTTCGGTTTGATCTATTACAATAGATCCTCCCGACTTCAGTTTGATCTGCTTGGATGTTAACTGCTCAACTTGTCTTTCAATCTGGTATGTGGCGAACAATGATCGATCATCAACAAACAGTTTGAGATCTTTCTGTTTCCTGGGTGCAACTTCCTTAAAAAAGGCGAGGGCATTTTGAAAGGTTTCCGGATTATCCACCCAAACTTCTTTGATATCATCGGTGTAATAGTCTCTCAACGTTCTTGTTACCACATCGGATTCGGCCAGGATCAATCCTGGTTTTTCCAACGCTTCATACTTGGTCCAGATATCATTCCAGGTTTTTTTAAGCGAAGTATAATCTTTTTTCAATTCAGACAAACTTCTCCCTAATCCTGCTGTGCGAATGATAACCGAGTGTTCTTCGAATTCTATTCCGGATAGAAAACTTTTTAATCGATCCCTTTCCTCATTATCATCGATCTTTTTTGAGACACCTCCCTTGTCGCTGTATGGCATCAGGACCATGAATCGGCCGGGCAGGGTAATGTATGTGGACAGAGCGGCACCTTTGTTGTTTGAAGCCTCCCTGGTAACCTGAACAACAACCTCATCGCCCACGCTGATTTTATTTTGAATTGGTTCGTTTTTTTTGACTTTTTTACCTGCAAAAAGAATGGGATTCAGTTCACTGTTGGGCAGAAAACCGTGCTTTTTATCGCCATAGTCCACGAAGGCGGCTTGAAGTGAGGTCTGAACTTGTACCACAACTCCCTTATATATATTGTTTTTTGTCTGCCCTGCATGGGTGTGCTCGATGAGCATTTCCTGCAAAATACCATTTTCCACGACGGCGATCCGACATTCATCGTCAGTTTCATTTATTAACATTATGGATTCGGTCATTTTTTCTCCGATAAATAGAGGCAATTCAGCGAATGATCCTCAAGGTAAGTACAACCGGTCTTTCTAGGAGCCCGGAAAAGCGAGGCAGTTCGAATCTGGTAGTCTCTATAGTCTTTTAATTGTCAGTAAAGAGCTGTAATGCGGAGATCAGAAGTAGATATTTTGCCTGAAGAAGAAACTGAAGCTCTATCAATTTGAAGGAGTCCGAAATATAACCATTCAGTTCGATATACATCGGATATCGGCCACTAAATTAAACATAATTAATATGAGATAGTTTAGCACCGCATTCGGCTTCCATATTCAAACGGAAAGTAATTCTTTGCAGAATAAACCTAAATCGTTCCTAGTTTTTGCCATGGCCATAGCACATGACGCATTCGGTATTATCTTCTGATATCCTTTGCTCTGAATTATGAGGTGAGATTGTCCGATTAATATACTCGACAATCGCATTAGTCGTCGTCTAACTGACCGTACCGACTTGCTGTGATGCAGGTATCTATTCCCGCATCGGAAATCACCTCTTTATAATCTTCTAACGTGTTTACCCCTATGTCCTGCTCTGGCTACTTGGTCATTACTTTCACACCGCTTTCCGTGATGAAAATAGTGTGCTCGAACTGAGCCGACAATTTTCCATCTTTTGTCACAGCTGTCCAATCATCATCCAGGATTATCAAATCCTTGGTCCCAAGATTTATCATGGGTTCAATGGTAAAATACATACCGGGAACAATAATTGGACCTGTACCCTTTTTGCCAAAATGCGGTACTTGGGGTTCTTCATGAAATGCCTGCCCGATTCCATGCCCAACAAATTTTTCAACAACGGAACAATTCATCGAGTGAGCATATTCTTGAATGGCGGCTCCAATATCTCCTATTCTGCCATAAGGTCGAACAGCTGCAATACCTTTTTCAAGACAGACTTCCGCAACAGAGCAGATCTTTTTTGCATCGTCAGAGCATTCACCCATCAGGAAGGTGCGACTGGTATCTCCGAAATAACCATTTAAATTGCAGGTGATATCCACGTTAATAATATCACCTTCCTTCAAAACGGTTTCTCCCGGAATGCCATGACAGATAACCTCGTTTAGAGAGGTACAGGTAGATTTTGGGTAGCCTTTGTAATTAAGTGTGGCAGGAATGGCTCCATGGTCCAAGGTATAATCATGAACCCAGGTATTGATCCGGTCGGTGGTAATTCCGACCCTGATGTTTTCAGCAACCATATCCAACGTAGCCTTTGCCAGTTTGCAGGTTGCCTCCATGCCTTGTATGAATTCTTTCGATCGTTTGATTTTGGCTCGCTGAAAAGGAGCAAAATCCTGCTTCGATTCATCTTCTTTCAGATGACATTTTTTGTATTTTTTACCACTGCCACACCAGCATGGTTCATTACGTTGTGGTTTAGTCTGTGGCCGGGCAGGTACTTCACCAACTTGCGTCATAGCTCGTGTCAACAGACTACCTCACAACAATGTTTAGTATTTTGTTTTTAACGAATATCACCTTCACAATCGATTTTCCTTCGATGTACTTTTGTACTTTTGAGCTTTCTTTTGCCAGCGACAGCACAGCTTCTTGTTCCGATTCCATCGGTACCTGAATACTGTCTCTCATTTTGCCGTTTATCTGAACAGGTAGCTCGTATTCGGTTTTTACCAGTTTAGATTCATCATATTCCGGCCACGGCTCATAAGCAAGCGTTTCTTTTTCGCCGAGTTTCTGCCAAATTTCTTCAGACACATGCGGAGCAAACGGACTCAAAAGCAGTACGAGTTTGCGGATGCTATCGATATTCACGGTTTTGGCGTTGATAAACTCGTTGGACAAGATCATCAATTGTGAAATCGCAGTGTTGAAGCGCAGGTTTTCAATATCTTCCGTTACTTTCTTAATGGTTTCATGTATTAACCTGGTTAGGTCATCGCTATCCTGATCAGTGACCAGTTTTGATGATACTTCGCCATTCCCGTCAATAATCAGGTTCCACACCCTATGTAAAAATCGATCAACACCTTCAAGTCCCTTGGTATTCCAAGGTTTCGATTTTTCCAGGGGGCCCAAAAACATTTCATACATTCGCAAGACATCTGCTCCATGCTCTTGAACCACATCATCCGGGTTTATAACGTTGCCCAGTGATTTGGACATTTTCACGCCGTTTTCGCCAAGAATCATGCCCTGGTTAACCAGTTTTTGAAATGGCTCCTTGGTACTGACGTACCCCAAATCATACAAAACTTTATGCCAGAAACGGGAGTACAGCAAATGAAGTACCGCATGTTCTGCTCCTCCTATGTACAGGTCGACAGGCATCCAGTATCTTTCGGCTTCCTCGGACCAGGCTTTCTCGTCATTATTTGGATCGATAAACCTGAGGAAATACCAGCAAGAACCGGCCCATTGAGGCATGGTATTAGAGTCCCTTTTGACTGTTGTTCCATCCGGCAACTTCACGTTAATCCAATCATCAATACCGGAAAGGGGACTTTCACCGTTTTCAGAAGGAAGATAGGTATCTGTCTCCGGTAATGTTAACGGCAAATCGGCTTCGTCCATAGGTATCACTTCACCGCTATCCTTAAGATACAGCGGGAAAGGTTCCCCCCAGTAGCGTTGGCGGGAGAAAATCCAATCTCTCAACTTGTAGTTGATATCCTGCTTACCTTTTCCCTGGTCTTCCAGCCACCGGCACATCTTTTCCTTGGCCTTCTCAACGGCTAAACCGTTTAAAAAATCACTGTTCATCAACTTGCCTTCACCGGCCCAGGCTTCCTTGGAAACGTCTTTTCCTTCGATCAAGGGAATAATCTCCAAACCAAACTTGCTTGCAAATTCATGGTCCCTTTGATCGTGTCCGGGAACCGCCATAATTGCCCCGGTTCCGTATTTTAAAAGTACATAATCTGCGATCCAGATTGGAATCTTTTTCCCATTCACTGGATTTATTGCATATGCTCCTGTAAAAACGCCGGTTTTCTCTTTTGATAAATCTGTTCTGTCCTGGTCACTTCTTGACGCACAAGCCTCAATATAGGCCAGTACTTCCGCTTCTTTTTCTTTAGTCGTAAATTCTCTAACCAGTTTATGCTCGGGAGCAAAAACGCAATACGTTGCACCAAACAAAGTATCAGGCCTTGTTGTAAAAACCTCAAAGGTGTTTTCCGCGTTCTCTATTTCGAACGTAACCATCGCTCCATGGGATTTGCCAATCCAGTTGCGCTGCATTTCCTTGATGGACTCTGGCCAGTCCAAATCGTCCAGATCTTCCAAGAGACGATCCGCATATTCCGTTATCTTCAACATCCATTGTCGCATGGGTCTGCGGATTACAGGATGACTGCCTCTTTCCGATTTACCATCGATAACTTCTTCATTAGCCAGAACTGTTTTTAACTCCGGACACCAGTTAACCAGTGCATCATCCTGGTATGCCAGTCCTTTTTTATATATCTGCAGAAAAACCCATTGAGTCCACTTGTAATATTTGGCATCGGTGGAGTTGATTTCTCGATCCCAATCGTAAGAAAAACCAAGCGATTTAATCTGTTTTTTAAAGGTACTGATATTTTTCTCAGTAGTTACCGCGGGGTGTGTACCTGTATTGATTGCGTATTGCTCAGCCGGTAATCCAAAAGCATCCCAACCCATGGTATGCAACACGTTAAACCCCTTCATTCTCTTGTAACGTGATAAGATGTCCGTCGCCGTATAACCTTCCGGATGCCCAACATGTAGCCCCTGACCTGACGGATAGGGAAACATATCCAGTATATAAATCTTCTCTTTTGAATGATCTATCTCTGCCTTGAATGTTTTGTTGGTCTCCCAATAAGCTTGCCACTTTGGTTCGACTTCTCTTGGATTGTATGACATCTCTCTATTAGCTCTTTTGTGTAAATATTTTTATAAGGAAAGTACTACGGGGTATTCCGGATGGGCTTTAGACCACGGAAATCCTTAATTGGAAATCTTTATATAGTATCTTTATTGAGTCTCTACGTCAATTGGCCCAATTGACGATGATGACTGAAATCATGTAATGCAGCGAGGATTTAGTCAGCTAATGACTCATAAATTGATTGATAGCCCATGAATAAGCTCTTGTGGATATATCCTGATTCAACAGCGCTTTTAACTGCACAATCAGGTTCATGAACATGATGGCAATCCCGGTGTTTACATTGATATTTAAAGTTATCCAGTCCCGGATAATTATCACCAAGATTATTCCGTTTGATTCCCCAAAGCCCAAATTCCCTGATTCCGGGAGTATCAATCACAAAAGTATTGTCAGCAACCTGATGCATGACTGCATAGGT
>JANQLH010000153.1 GCA_028280735.1 SAR324 cluster bacterium
AGGTGTCGATCACCTTCAATCCTCCAAAACTCAAACTCATATCTTTTATTTCAAGTAACGCCATGGATTATCCGTTTATTTCAGCTTTGGTAGTAGCAGTTCAAGTTAACTTCTTTTTTCGGGCCAGATACCTTCAGGCCTGTAAAGCATTATCAGCAGCATTATCACAGCAAAGAACAATAGTCTTAGTGATCCTATTTCGCGGAAAACTTCGGGAAAAATAATCAACGCAAAAGCTCCCAGGATAACACCGGGGATCTTGCCCATACCACCTAAAACCACGCCAAGGAGGATCAGAACGGATTGGGTAAACATAAACGTTTCAGGTGAGATGGCTGTCATTTTCACGGCAAAGAAACTGCCGGCTATTCCGCCAAAAACAGCTCCGATAACATAAGCGTAGAGTTTTACTATGATTCGGTTGAGCCCCATAGCCTCAGCGGCATCTTCATCTTCCCTTACATATTTCCAGGCACGACCGAGTCGGGAATTCTGCAGGCGATAGCTGACAAACATTGCCAATAAAGCCAGGATAAAAAAGACATAGTAAAAATCGCTGATATCATTTAAGTAAATGCCAAAGAAGCTTGGGCGTTCAATACCTATCAATCCGCTGGCTCCCCCCGTAATCTCCATATTTCTGGCCGTGATTCGTACGATCTCCCCAAAACCGAGGGTGACGATGGCAAGGTAGTCACTGCGCAGCCTTAATGTCGGACCACCTATGATACATCCGGCTATCATTGAAAAAAGTATGGCAAATGGAATGGTTAGCCAGAAGTTCATGTTGAATTGTGCAGTCAATATGCCGGTAGTATAAGCCCCGACGGCAAAGAACGCTGCATAACCAAGATCCAGCAAACCGGCGTAACCGACCACAATGTTCAATCCCAGGCAAAGAATCACGTAAAACCAGACATTGGACATAACTTCCAGAACGTAATTATCTGCCAAATGGGGAAGGATCACTGCCACAACGAATAATCCGGCAAGAACCAGCACCTTGTTTCTTTTTACTTGGAAAAAATCAAATACGCGATTTTTCAGTGTTGTAGACTCCATAGTTGAATCCTTTAATTCCATATATTGAGCATTTTTACATTCGTTCAATTTCTGTTTTACCTAAAATCCCGGTTGGTTTGGTGACCAATAACAGGATCAAGACTACAAATGCAAAAACGTCTTTCCATTCAGATCCGATGAATGGAATCTGAGTTCCAAATGCCTCCAGCATTCCAAGTATGATACCACCTAACATTGCACCGGGAATACTGCCGATACCACCAATAACTGCCGCTGTAAAAGCCTTCAATCCAATGATAAATCCCATAAAAAAATGGATACTGCCATAATAGGCCCCTGCCATCACCCCGGCTGCCGCTGCTAAGGCGGAACCGATAAAAAATGTGGCGGCGATAACTCTGTTAACATTGATTCCCATTAACCTGCAGGCATCCTTATCGATGGATATAGCCCGCATTGCCTTGCCATACATGGTCTTGCTGATGAACAAATGCAAGACAACCATTAGAATAGCTGTGGCGGAAACCAGAATAACCTGCGTTTGTGTAATATACACATTGCCCAGTTCAAATCCTTCAAATCCCAAGCTTGTGGTAAAGGCCAGGTATTCACCGTCAGTCATGGCCATGACGGCATTATACAATATCATAGACACGGCCAGGGCGGTGATTAGGATTGAAAGTCGATGAGCTTTAAGCATGGGGACATAAGCGACACGTTGGATTATTATCCCGAAACTTCCAACGATCAGCATGGAGAACAGCATGGAAACGCCGATTCCCAACCAGGTGTCTCCGAGGGTTGAACCTACAAATGTCAGGATGGAAAATCCCACAAAGGATCCCACCATATAAATATCTCCATGGGCGAAATTTAATAGTTTTATAATTCCGTATACCATGGTATAGCCCAGCGCCACCAGACTGTAGAAAGAACCTAAAATAAGACCGTTGGCCAGCTGCTGTAGAAAAATATCCAGTACAGACACGATAACTTCCTTTGTTACAAGTTTGCAGTAACTTCGTGCGACAAAACCCCGACTATTCGCACCAGGAAAAAGCTGAATTCAGATCAGGTTTTTCAAGAACCGGGGCTTTGGAATCAAGAAAGGGGAAAATGTCGAACTCCTTGTTTAGTGGAGTTCGAAGCAGGTTTTCCGACTCGGTGATTATTTATGAAGTTTGAACCGGCCGCCTTGAACCTTAAGAACAACAAAGTTACTGGTAGCCAGGGTATTTTGATTGGTAAAAGAGATTGATCCGGCAATACCTTTAAAGTCGTCGGTACCTTTTAAGGCGTTGATAATCGCCTTTTGATCGGTTGAACCGGCTCTCTTGATAGCATCAACCATCAGAAACATTCCGTCGTAAGAAAGAGGTGAGTAGGCACCCGGAGCCTGATTGAACTGTTTTTTATAATCCATCGTGAACTGCTTGGCACCCGGAAGATAATCAGCAGTCGGATTGGAGAAACAATATATCCCTTCTGTTGCCTTGCCGCCAATCTCTATCAATTTTGCGTTGTTTGATCCGTCTCCAACTGCAATAGTTCCTCTAAAACCGATCTGTCGCAGTTGTTTAATCAGCAACGCACCTTCGGAATAATAGGCGGTCCAGAAAACAGCATCGGCTTTCTTCCGTTTAATACTGAATGCCAGGGCTGAGAAATCCTGTTCTCCCTGGTTCACAACATCAAAAGAAACAACTTTTCCTACCTTTTTCCATTTGTCACGAGACAGCTTGGCTAAATCTTCCGAATAAGCATCTCCCATGTGCACAACGGATAGGTTTTTAACTCCCAGGCTTTTAAAAAGAGTGACTGCCGTGTCTGACTGATCAGCACCCGTGCTGTTTATCAGAAATGCATTTCCTTGATTGGCAGGAATCAGCTTGGTTGAATTTGCAGCAGGAATAATTAATGGAATGCCTGCATCTCCATAAAGCTTCAAAGTTGGAAGTGTTGAACCTGAGCAATAACCTCCTACAACACCTACCACATCCTCTGAGATCAGCTTACTGGCAGCGGCCGTGCCCTGCTGGGGATCACAGGCATCATCGCCGGTAACCGTTACAATTTTGTTTCCTAATACTCCACCTTTAGCATTGATTTCCTTAACGGCCAGCTTCATGGCGTTTTCCATGGTCTTTCCATCAGCCGCTACACTTCCGGTGGTTGGAACCATTATTCCCAGTTTGATCTCATCGGCAAGCCCCTGGCTTGCATAAAACGCAACAAAAGCAACCAGCAACGTTGTTGTAATCAAAACTCTCTTAATCATGATACCCCTCCTTATTTTACAATAATCATTGAACAACGGATGTGAACAGAACCAAGGGCAAGTAGTCCGGCCCGGCGATTCAACACTCAGCTTGGCTGCCTTTTCATGCATCATCCCCTATTGCCCACTGTTCACTAGCGGAAAGCTTAAAAAAATATAATGGTTAAACCATTAAAGTTCTATTCTTTCCAAACTCATAAGTGATGTTGCCTGGTTCATGTTCAAGACGTTGTTGCGTATGCCTTTTGACAACATCAGATCCGCTTATTCGCATCTAATCAAAAACTTGCCGGATGGCAATTTTGACCTCTGGCATAATTACATGGAAATTGACACAGACTGCCGGTCTGGTCGTCTGGGATGCTTCTAAAGGCCTAAACCAATGAATGCCGAAAATTTGAACAATTCTTATATTTCAGGTATTGCGTTGTCAACCGAAAAAAAGTAAGACGGCTAAACTTAACATGCCTTCAAAGGCACAACCACCTAGGATAACTAATTTTTATTCCATTCGGTTTGAAAAGGATGGCAAGTGGGAATTAACAGATGGGGAGCTTCGGGATGAAACCTTGATGATCGGGATTAGGAAATTATCGTTATTATTGAATTAAAAATTTGAATAAAGCAGCGAATTAATATGACTGCAAAGGGAAATCGATCACCAGTTCAGATTTCCCGATTCAAGGAGGTTAAACGATCTCCCATCCGGTATCCAGGAGTCCCGGAATATTGCAATCCAGGATTTGGGCCTGGGTCATCAGTTGTTGATCCACTACTCGATTGGAGGTGTCAAATTGTTTGACAATAAATCCCTGGCTCCCCTGGTAGGAAATCCAGATACCCTCTTTCTCGCTCCACAAGGTTTGGGAATTGCGTATCGCTTTTTTTAGTCTTTCAGACAGCTTTTGACGTTTTTTTTCCAACACCGCTTCACTGCTTCTGCGATCCCGAGTCCTTGATTCACCCGCTTTGATGCGCCGTTTTTTAGCTCGCTTATCCGGTGTTGCTTCTTCTTTTTCTTTGCGATGAACCCTGATTACTTCTGTATAGGCAGGCACGCCTTCTTTGTAGACAATATGTTTCACATCTCCGTGTTTGTGTTTGTCGGAGCGTGTCCCTGATTTACGATAAACGGTTTGCTTGGAAGAATAAAGGCTTGATATTTCAGACATTGCTTTCTCCCGTTGGATGTTAAAGGTATGCAATCAATGAGTGTTATCCTACCTGGAAATGCATAAACCAATCCCCGTGGTAAAATTGGCGGAAACTTTTTGTAACTGATTTAGAGTTTGTTATGATTCCTTCATGCAGGAGCGGATTTGGTCGGTTGTAAAACCTCTTCTTGCTAAAAAGTCATATTGTTTTTTTCGCTCTTTCATTGTCAATTTTTTGCCGTAACCGAATTTTTTTTGAAGTTGCTGTTGCGCCAGGCTGGTCCAATCGATATTCAGGTCAGCCATCGCTGTTTCCAGTTCAGTTTCCGGGACACCTTTTTGCTTCAGGTCATACCGTATGGCCTTGGGGCCTTTACCTGAGTTGCAAAGCTTTTCTATGCGTCGTTGTATATCGATTTCAGCAGGCGCTTGTTCCTGTTCATGGCCCGGAACCAGGTTCTCCATGGCATAACTGATCTGTTCTTTCGTAAAGCCCTTTCTGTATAATTTCTGTTTTAAGCTGTTATGAAGCTTTAAAGGAATCTTTGTTTTTTGGATGTCATTGTAACTATTGGCCGTGAGAGCCTGATCTTTGACTTTTTTGGCGAGTTCAAACCAGATCCGGTCATCTTCATTAAAATACCGGTTGATGAGTGCTTCATTTAAACCTCCCCGGTTTACCAGTTTTCGTTTGATTTCCTTAGGTCCTTTGATGTTGCTGCCGTTAGTTGCCATGGTCAGTTGATTCTTAAGGTAGCGTTCGTCATTGATGGCTCCATCATTGATCAGTTCATGTATAACCGGTTCAGGGTCAACTTTTTGGTCCGACTCCGCGGCTCTTTTGATCATCATCTGACTTATCTCGTGTGAGGAATAATCACGTCTCGCCAGTTTGTATAAGCACCATGATTTCCAGGAAATTTTTAGTGGTTTTCGTTTCATTCAATGATCGCTGCAATTAATTTAGTGTCTAAACAGAAAATCGCTAAACCCTTATCTAGCCTTGTGCTGGGTATCGGATTCAACTTGAGGATTAACGTGCTGTCAGCCGTCAGCTTTCAGTATTCAGCACAAAGCATTGAAAATTTGAGAAAAAGCTGGCTGAGAGCTGATCGCTGAAAGCACTGAGCTTCGAAGCATTATGCTGCCCTTAAAGCTTTTTTTTGGTATTGTTTAAACTAGTTTTCGTTCAGACACAAAATATTAATAAAAGGAACGTCATAATAGACCGATATCATTGTTTTGCCAAATGAGCAGAGTTTGAGGTTTGATGTTTGAACCCGGTCACATGAAAACTCAATAAATTGTTAAGCCGTGTAATTGCATTAATCAGCTTAGCTTCGTATAATTTGTAAAATAAAAGTTTTACGCTTCAAACCTTTGGAAAGGATTCATTCCACACCTAGAATCCATCGTTGATTACGCTGGGAGGCAAGATGGATTCTGATTGTTAAAACCAGTCCGAAACAAGCTCCATTCTTTAAGGGATTATCCGGAAAGCTGACTAAGGAAAAACAATTCATGGGAGTAAATCATGCAAGACATATTCTATCCTAAAAGTGTTGCGGTTGTGGGGGTTTCTGCCAAACCCGACAATTTAGGACGTAACATAATGTTGAATCTGGTGGATTTCGGATTTGACGGTATAGTTTATCCTGTAGGCCCTAAAGGCGGGGCTATCACCACCAGGCGAATTTATAAATCTGTCATCGACATTCCGGATCATGTGGATCTGGCTGTTATTCTTGTTCCCGCCCGCTTTGTGCCTGATGTGTTGGAGGAGTGCGGTCAAAAAGGAGTAAAAAGAGCAATCATAGAAACCGCCGGTTTTCGTGAATACAGTGAATCGGGAAGGGAAATCGAGGACAGGGTGGTTGAGGTTGCGAAAAAGTATGACATTCGTTTTATTGGTCCAAACTGTATTGGTGCCATTAATATGGATAATGGCTTTTGTGTGCCGTTTCCCCGGTTGACGCCTTTTATTCGCAAGGGAGAGGTGTCCATAATTTCCCAGAGTGGTGGTGTTGGTTTGAGTATTATGAACCATATGGCTGCGGAAGGCATTGGGCTAAACAAGTTTGTTTCCGTGGGAAACATGCTGAATATCGATGCTGAGGAGCTTCTGGAGTATTTGATAAAGGATGAAGGAACCAAAATTATCTTTATTTATCTGGAAAGCATCAGGGACGGACGAAAGCTTATGGATCTGGCCAAACTTTCTCCCAAACCGATCCTCGTATTTAAATCAAATATCGGGCAATTAGGGCAAAATATTGCCGCTTCCCATACCGCTTCACTTTCAAGCGATGACAGGGTGGTGGATGCGGCCTTCCAGCAATGTGGCATTACCAGAATTCATGATGTCACTTCCCTTTCCGAGTACATGAAAACCTTGCGTCTGCCGCGACTTAAGGATAAAAGACTGGCCATAATCTCACGATCAGGAGGACATGCGATTGTTGCAGCCGATGCTTGCGAGATTACAGGGTTTCAACTGGCGGAGTTCCCGGAATCTTTTATCAAGGAAATCGAGAAGCATTTTCGGGCATCAGTGATCAAACTCACCAATCCGCTTGACCTTGGAGATTTGTTTGACCTTGATGTTTACTACCGCATTGTTGAAGAAACCTTGACCCAGGAAAACGTGGATGGCGTCGTTTTTCTCCATACATCCGTGGCCAGAACCGAGCATGATCCTACCAAAAGCCTTGTCGGTCGTTTGGAAAAGCTTAGCAAGGAATACAATAAACCGGTGGTTGTCTATGTATCGGCCAATTCGGAAGAGGTTAGCCAGCTTAGAAACAGCTTTGATTTCCCGATCTTCACTCACATTGTTGAAATGTTCAGGGCCCTTAAACTCGGTTTTGACCACTCACGCATGATCGAAACGGTGGATCGACACGAGGTGGCTCCCACATTCGTTGTTGATAAAAAACGAGTTCGGGAACTGATTGAAATGGCCGGGTCCGAAAACCGTGATCTCCTTTTGGATGAAGCAATTGAGGTCCTGCATTGCTACGGAATCCCCGCAATACCCGGGAAAAAAGCGACTAACGCCAAAGAATCTCAGGCAGCGGCAGAAGAACTAGGGTATCCTGTTGCCATGAAGGTGATTGCCAAGGAATTATCCCATAAATCGGATGTTGGAGGAGTACAACTGAATCTTAGGGATGGTAAGGCTGTGGAAAGTGCATATAAGGATATGGAAGCGAAAATTAAGAAATCCTATCCTGATGTATCAATTGATGGTGTTATGGTTCAGCCTATGGCTGTCGGCGGTCGTGAATTGATTCTGGGTGCCAGGCAGGATGAACAGTTTGGATCGGTCATTCTGGTTGGCCTGGGAGGTATTTTTGTTGAGATCTTCGAGCAGGCTAATATGCGAATTGCCCCCATATCCAGAACCGAAGCCCAGGCAATGATCGAAGAACTGAACGGAGCGCAAATATTGATGGGTGCCAGGGGAGAAAAACCATTCGATATTGATTCGGTTGTTGATGCCGTACTGCATCTCAGCCAATTAATGATGGATTTTCCGGAAATTCAGGAATTTGATATCAATCCTCTAAGGATTTTCCACGAAGGGGATGGTTGTTCGGCCCTGGATGCCAGGATTATTCTTTGATCTGTGGGGATTTTCAATAACAGGAAAACGGGTTGTCTCAGATGGCAGTTAAGAACCGGTTGACAAACCAAACCGGTTCTTAACCCATTACGAATCTAAATGCCGATTGCGGCATTTATCTTTTCCGCCAGCACGTCAGCCTTGACCGGCTTGATTATATAACCGCTCACCTTAGCTTTGATTGCCTCCATAATTTTGTCCTGTTCTGCTTCGGATGTAACCATCAGCACAGGAAGACTCTTCCAGCGGCTGCTGCTGCGAATGGCTTTAAGTAATTCAATTCCGGGTGTTTTGGGCATGTTCCAATCCAGGATCACAAAATCGATCTCGTTTTTGGATAAAATATCCAAAGCTTGGCTTACGTTTTCAGCATCATGGAACTTGCTGTATTCAAGCTGTCTCAAACAGCCTTTTATCAAACTTCTCATTGTCTGTTGGTCGTCAACGATGAGAAATGTCATATTTTTGCCAAAGGTCATGTTCGTCTCTTTCAGTACGTTATTTATGAAGCAACCCTTCTGTAGTCATGCTCCCGTGAATGATAAAGATGCTCAATTGAACGTAAGAGTTGGTATAGATATTGTCTGAAAATCAAGGCTATTGGATCACCAAACGCTGTGTTAAAGCAAGTGATTATTTTAATAACCTAAATCTACTGAAAAAAAACCAATTTAGCGAGTTGAATAACAGCCTCTTTTCCGGATCAGTTCTGCCGCCCATTCCGTGACCTTTCTTCCAATAATCTCATCCAGGTGTTTATACCGGTGAGTCTCAGGTATTCAAGATTTTCATCCTGCACTCTGCCGGATCAGTCAACAATGACAAAGCTCGTGTTTGTGGTTTCAATCAAGGCCAGGTATTTTTCTTCACCAACCTTGAGCAACCGAAATGATTTTGCATTGGTGACTGCCGTTGCCAACCGGGAAGCAAGCCCTGACAGGTAATTGATATCACTTTCCGTGATAACGGATGTAAGCGATGAACCTGCCTTTCTGAGAGTTTCGTAGATTTAACGCGGGATTCACCGGGTTCATACCTTTCGATGTGAACGGTTAGTCTCTATCATAAAAAGGTTTCGACATAATACAACCAGAAAACCATGGTAACGGATGAAAGCGCTGTGCTTACGGAAATTGTCGTGATAGCCAGATCCGGATCTCCATCCATTTCCACGGCAATTATGTAGGCTACCGTGGCAACCGGGGCACTCAGTAAGATCAATCCCGGCAGAAAGGATGAGGGATTCAGGCCAAAATATAAATAGAACCAAAGTCCCAAAGCAGGAAGGATGACCAGTTTAGCCAGACATGCCAGAATTACCATCATCAGTTGCTTGATTTTAATCTGAAACGATAAGGAAGCACCTATCAACAACAAGGCAAGGGGCAGGGCCAGTTTGGCTAAAATAGCCAGTGTTCTGTCCACTATTACCGGCATATGAAATTCTGCCAGAGAGCAAATGATCCCGGCGATTGCTGTGAGAATGATGGGATTGATGACAATATTTGCTAAAATCCCGATCCACCCTTTTTTCTTTCTTCTGGATGATGCGTTGATCTGCAAAACTACAACCGCGAGTCCATTATGAGCCAATATTAAAAAAGCCAGAAGAATACCGGTTGAAGGCAAAGCTTCGGCGCCTAGATAATAGAACACTACCGCAAGTCCAATATAACCTATGTTTCCATGAACTGAACTTTCAACCAGTGTTCCTCTTTGACTCCTCGGCACACCTACAATGACGGTAAGTATCCAGAACAGGATGAAGATCACAAAAAGAGGGAGTAAGGTGCTGATCAACAAATAGCTATCGAACTGGGTGCGAAAATCACTTTTGACGATGGCACTAAAGATCATGGCCGGTATTGCCAGATAAAATGTCAATTGATTGGCAGGTTTTAAAAAGGAGTTTGGAATCCAACCCCGCTTTCGAGCCAGAGTTCCTAAAACAATGACGATGAAAATTGGGATGATGGTTTGTATGATATTCATGTGAACAATTAGTTGGAGGAATGTTTACCTGGTTTATCAAATGGATGATTTTTCATTAGACAGGATTGCCTTAAACCATTATTTAATTATTTTCCAAAGGGGGTGATATTTTATTAAATAGTTACAATGGATTAATGCTAAATACAGTATCGATCGAACGGTTGCACAAACCATATATTGTGATTGGATCGGGTGACAAGGCAGTACCTTTTATCGTAAAAAGGCAACAAGAGATCCACTTCATTCACGCAACTATCGAAGAGTTATGGAAGTAATACAAAATGCACGAAAAATTAGTGATTTAAGAATTCGATCTAAAATTATGATCGGATTCAGCATCACAATAATGGCACTGATGGTGGCAACTACTGTGACAATAGCCTTTATGATATTCAAACAAAATCGAGAGGCTTCTTTTTCTCTCTTGGAACACGGTATGAGCATTATTCAGGAAGATCTGCAAAATGTTGCCAATAATTTGGGTGACGAAGCAAAACTGATAACGACACATGAAGATATCGTATCAAATCTTGAAGCTCAATTGGTAAATGTCAACAGTGAAACCTCCGAAGCCGAAATTGAGTACAGGGATAAAGAACTTGCCCAGTACCTGTTTGAGCAGCTTCAAAAATTATCAATTGACAAGGCAGTGATCTTTACCACAAGCGGTGAGCTGGTGTTAGCTGTTGACAGCAATGATAAAGGGACGCAGATAGTATTTCCCCATAAAAGCCAATACAAGATTGCCAACCTAAAGCCGGGTGACAGCCTTGAGTTCAAATCGTGGAAAATTGTCAGTCAAGTTGAAACCATTGAAGCCGTTAAAGCAGATTATAAGGGTGTTAAAGGGAATCAAGTCGAGTTTTATTCTTCTGGTGGTTCGATGTTTTATCTGTCAACTTCCAGTGTCGTCATCAACATGTACAATGAAAAGACAGCCGAAGATGAACAGGTAGCAATAGCGGACTTGTATGCCTACCAGCGAATCGATGATTCAAAAGTCAGGCAACTTTCCAGGTTGGTTGGTGTCGATGTCAATTTTTTCGTTGGGAAACAATTCAGTGTCGGTACTTTATCGGATTACGAAGTCCTGCAAAACGGTGAATTTGAACTGCCCGGAGAGGGCTGGGTGTTAACGGGGCAAAAGGCTAAATTTGATGAAGTGGACGTCAAAAACCGAAGCTTTTTCCAAGCTGCTATTCCAATTTATGGCGACAAGACAGTTTTAGGTTACCTAACAGCACTGTTCGAAGCAGATATTGCCATGAGAAATACCTGGCAGATAATCAAAGTGCTTTGCATTATTGCTGTTACAGGAATCGTTGTGTTTTTACCTGTGATCTTTTTTCTTTCAACAAAAATCAGCCGACCTTTGGAGGCAATGGCTTCTGCCATTGATGAAACCAAAAAAACAGGTAATTTCTCAAACCGTGTCAAAGTAGGGAATCTCGATGAAATTGGGATCACCGGACTGGCCTATAACGAATTGATGGAAACGTTGCAAACAGCCATAGCCGGAATCAATGATGTAATGGAGACAGTTTCCGAAGGAGATTTGTCGAATGTGGTTGACGGCAACTTTAAAGGTGATGTCGAAAAACTTCAGTCAAGTATTAATCGTGCCTTGGAAATGCTCAGAAGCACGGTAGTACAGGTTGTCGGTGTGAGTGAGCATGTTTATTCCAGTTCCGGTGAATTGAACACGGCTGCTCAAAACCTGGCTAATGGAAGTTCTCAGCAGGCGGCCAGTCTGGAGGAGATTTCATCCTCCATGCTGGAGGTTCGTGAGAGTGCAAACCGGAATATGGAATTCGCGGTGAACGCATTGGATTTGACGAGTAATACCATTGAAACGGTTAGTGCGGGGAACCAAAAGATGGAAGAGATGCTTCATTCGATGAACAAAATCCATGGGACGAGTCTGGAAGTCAGCAAGGTGATTAAGGTAATCGATGAAATCGCATTCCAGACGAATTTGCTGGCTTTGAATGCAGCTGTGGAGGCTGCCAGGGCCGGTAAATACGGAAAAGGCTTTGCAGTGGTAGCAGACGAGGTAAGGAACCTTGCCGGCAGAAGTGCCAAGGCCGCACGAAACACCACCGAATTGATCGATAATGCAGCAAAACAGGTTGAGTCAGGTGTTAATGAAGCAAATGATACTGCCGATGCCCTTGGGGAGATCACCGAATCTGTCAACGAGGTAAAATCATTAATAGATAAAATAGCTGAAGCTTCAAAAGCCCAACAATCAGGCACTGAAGAAATAAACAAGGGGCTTGAGCAGATAAATAACGTCGTGCAGCAAAACTCAGCGATTTCCGAAGAAACATCTTCTTCAGCGTCCGTGTTGTCTTCCCACGCTGAAAACCTCAACACCCTGATGCAACGTTTTCAGGTCAAAGGTAAAGGAACAGATACGACAGAAAACCAATCAGACAGATCGGAAGGAATCCTTGAATACGAACCGGAAACCGAGTCGGAATCCCTAATATCCCATTCTCAACCCGTTCCCAAACTGGAATATGATGAGGATTGAGAAGAAAAATCAACGTTTGAACAACCAGAAATCTAGCTACTGAAACATAAATTCGATTTTATTCAAACTAGTTAGCGCCTGAACGAAGACCGGTTTAACCCATAGCAATGAAAGCTTAAAAACCACCTTGGCGCTTCGAAGTTCAGTGCTTTCAGCGTTCAGCCCTCAGCCGGTTTTTGCTTGTTTTTGTAATGCCCTAAGCTGAAAGCCGGCGGCTGAATTCCGATATCTGGCACAAGGCTGAACAAGGGTTTAGCGATTTTTCGCTCAGACATTGGTAAGTAAAAACGTGTCGGGTTGTGGTGTTTTGTACGAAATCCATTAAGTATTCTTGTAAACAGCAAGGTTCTCAAGGTACAAGTCAACACTCATCAAACGGGGCATTTCATTACTTCTCCACCCTGGTTGACTGTCTCTAATTACTTCCTGTAGCATAGCCTGAACGTATCAATTGTCTTTTAAAACATAGCATTAAAATGGATTTCGCTGTATTATAAGCCCTTTAATTTATTGGGCTGGAATAGAAAATACCAACAGGTAACTACCGATCAAGACGAAAATCGTTGAAAAGGAGCAATCATGGCCACAATGAAAGCGTTGGTCAAAAAATATGCAAAACCCGGTTTATGGATGGATGAGGTTCCAATTCCGGACATTGGAGTTAACGAAGTATTGATCAAGGTGCTTAAGACTGCCGTCTGCGGAACCGATGTGCATATTTACAACTGGGACGAGTGGGCACAAAAGACGATTCCGGTTCCCATGACTATTGGTCATGAATTTGTGGGTATTGTGGAAAAAGTCGGCGCCCATGCCCATGATTTTAAAAAGGGTGATCTGGTCAGCGGGGAGGGACATGTTGTCTGCGGACACTGCAGAAACTGCTTGGCGGGGCGCAGACATCTTTGTATGAAGACGGTTGGTGTGGGCGTTAATAGAGATGGGGCTTATGCGGAGTATCTCAGTCTTCCTGTCACCAACGTCTGGTATGCCGATCAAAGAATTCCTACAGATATTCTTGCCTGTTTTGATCCCTTGGGAAATGCTGCTCATTCAGCCCTGTCATTTGATTTATTGGGAGAGGATGTGCTTATAACCGGTGCGGGTCCCATTGGAATCATGGCGGTTGCCATTGCCAAGCACGCAGGGGCACGTTTTGTGGTAATAAGCGATGTAAATCCCTATCGACTTGAACTGGCAAAGAAAATAGGTGCCAGCCGCACTGTCAATGTGAAGGAAGAGAAACTGGAGGATGTCTTAGCCGAGTTGAAAATGAGAGAGGGATTTGACGTGGGCCTGGAAATGTCGGGTAATCCAAGCGCCTTTGACGGTATGCTCAAACTCATGTGTCATGGCGGCAAGATCGCATTATTGGGAATTTTACCTTCCGAGACCATTATTGACTGGAATTTGGTTGTGTTTAACGGTTTGAATATTAAAGGTATTTACGGCCGGGAAATGTATGAAACATGGTATAAGGTAACCAGTATGATTCAAACCGGGTTGGACATTACCCCTGTCATCACCCATCGCTACAATTTTACGGAATTCGAAGAAGCCTTTGAAGTGATGAGGTCCGGGGAGTCGGGCAAAGTAATCTTAAACTGGTCAGATTAAAAACATCTAAAGAAACAAATCCACCAAAAGCGGAGAGATCATGAGTTATTCAATCAAAAACCATTTGCAGGCAACCTTAAAAGAAATTGAAGAGAGCGGGCTTACAAAAAAAGAAAGGATCATAACCAGTCCTCAAAATGCAACGATTGATGTTTCCAGTGATCAAAAAGTTCTGAATATGTGTGCCAATAACTATCTCGGTTTATCCAGTCATCCTGAAATCATAAAAGCAGCAAGAGAGGGTTTGGACAAGTGGGGATTTGGCTTGTCATCCGTTCGTTTTATCTGCGGAACTCAAACGATTCATAAGGAACTAGAGGAAAAGATTTCCGAGTTTTTGGGAACCGAGGATACCATATTGTACGGCTCCTGTTTTGATGCGAATGGAGGCTTGTTTGAAGCGTTACTAACCAAAGAAGATGCAATCATCAGCGACGAGCTGAATCATGCCAGCATCATTGATGGTGTACGCTTGTGTAAGGCTCAGCGTTTTCGTTATAAAAACAATGATATGGAAGATCTGGAAACCAAACTAAAAGAATCATCATCGGCACGATTTCGTATGATAGCGACAGACGGTGTTTTCTCTATGGATGGTATGAATGCGGATTTAAAAACGGTTTGCGATCTGGCTGACAAGTATGATGCACTGGTAATGGTGGATGATTCCCATTCAACCGGGGTGCTGGGTAAATCCGGAAAAGGAACCCACGAATACTGCGATGTCATGGAGCGGGTTGATATTATTACCGGAACCATGGGGAAAGCGCTTGGTGGAGCAACCGGAGGTTTTACCAGCGGTAAAAAGGAAATTGTTGACCTGTTGCGGCAACGATCCCGACCCTATCTTTTTTCGAACAGCCTTTCTCCCAGCGTGGCCGCCGCTTCCATTAAAGCCGTTGATATGTTGATCGAGTCTACCGATCTGGTTGTGAAACTTCAGGATAATTGCCGATATTTCAAGGAAAAGATGATCAACAACGGGTTCTCTATCAATCCCGATACCCATGCCATTATGCCGATCATGATAGGTGATGCGGAGATGGCACAGCGCATGGCAGCCTCCTTACTGGAAAAAGGTGTTTACG
>JANQLH010000159.1 GCA_028280735.1 SAR324 cluster bacterium
GAGCCAGAAGAGCAAACGCGACGGCCTCCTTGGAATCGGTCGTGATTCCTTTGATGTTCTCCATGAGGATGATTTTATCCCTTCCAAACAGAGCCTTCAGTTCATCAACAATCAATGGATGATGCGCTCCACCGCCACTGAGATAAAGCTTATCAAGAGGTTCCAGGTAGTTATCACATGCGTTTTTAATGCTTTGGGCTATAAAGGAAACAAAGGTCCTGAGCAAATCTGTGATCGGTATTTTCGGATAGCTGCTAATCAGGTCCTGTACAAATTCACTTCCGAACTCCTCCCTACCGGTGGATTTCGGTAATGGTTTTTTTAAATACTCATGGTTTAGCAACTCATTCAATAATTGTTTATGAAGGTCACCTGATCGGGAGAATTTCCCATCTTCGTCAAACGAATATTCCTTGTTGGTATATAGTTCGACTGCTTCATTGAGAATCGCGTTTGCCGGGCCGGTATCAAAAGCGATGATTTCTTTTGCAGCCTTTGCCGGTAAAAAGGTGATGTTCCCAATGCCACCCAGGTTTTGTAAGGCAATATTTTTGTTATCCTCACGAAACAGGATGTGATCCAAATATGGTACCAAAGGAGCGCCCGAACCTCCTGCTGCAATGTCACCGCTGCGAAAATCCGAAATCACGATACATGCCAACCGCCGGGCAATGATTTCCGATTCTCCTGTTTGTAGCGTGCTATGATTATGAACATGAAAAAGGGTTTGCCCGTGGATGCCGATTGCATCCAGGTCTTGCGGCGCATAGCCGATGTCACTACAAAAGGTTTCGATGGTATCCGCAAACAGGTTGCCTGAGTCGTAGTTGATACGACATATCTCTTCGGTATTCGCTGAAAAAGCCTGTTGAAATCTTTCTCGCCATTGAGAGGGCATTGGATAGCTTTTAAATTCGAGCGGGTTTATTTGGACATTCTTTCCCGATCCGGAAAACCTAACCAGGGCAACGTCAATTCCATCCAAAGAGGTTCCGGACATTACTCCAAGGATATTACGTTCCTTTTTATCCATGATTTCGATAAGCTTTTTCATATCAGAACTATTTGCAGGTTGTTTTATACCACACAGTTAGGGTTTTCTTGAAATGTGCAACTTCTTGGTCGTTGCCGCATATGTCAATTTTCGCAAGGCATGGTAGTCAGTTTTCGATTATCCGTTATCGGTGGTTGGTGAAAGCGAAGCTTTCTGTTTTAGCAACAAATTTTAAAGGATAAATGTTGCTCTTGAATAGCTCGATTTATCTCAACTCCTTACCGGGCCTGAGTAATCGTTCCATAATCTGACGGCTGATACCCGATAACTGATAGCCATGAGTTGCATGATAAAAACACAAACATGTTTGCTATCATCAAGTATAGTCTTCAGCATAATTCTTGTAAAAGTCATTGATGGAAAAATCAGTTCAAAAATCACCTTTTATCATCGGGTTTGACGGAACAGCTCTTAACAAAAGCCTCGAAAAGCATCTTTTGGAAATAGATCCGGCAGGTGTTATTCTTTTTAAACGCAATATCGAATCGCTCGAACAGACCTCTTTGCTAATCAAAAACCTTCGCGATTTGCTTGGTGAGATTATTATTGCGGTGGATCATGAAGGAGGGATTGTCAACAGGTTTCCTGCTGATTGTCCTGTTCCTCCCTCTCCTTCTGCTTTGGCCTATGCAGACTCCTGGGACCTGGTACGTAAAGCTTGCAGCATGCAAGCTGAGCTTTTGGCTTACCTGGGATTCAATATGAACTTTGTGCCATTGGTAGATCTCGCTCTTTTTCCGGAAAACCAGGTTATCGGAACACGTGCTTTTGGTGATGATCCGGAAAAGGTGTCTCGATACAGTGAGATATGCATAGAAGAACATGAGCGCTTGAAAGTCGGTACGACAGCCAAGCATTTTCCGGGTCACGGCAGAACCGTGGTTGACTCGCATTACGCAGTCGGCCGGGTGCTTCATGAAAGCAAGGAACAACTGGAAGAAGATCTCAAACCATATGGAAAAACCATAGGGTTTGGTGTGCCTGCTATTATGACTGCCCATTTGTCCTATCCGCTTCTCGATCGCGAATTTCCCGCAAGTCTCTCTCAAAAAATCCTATCTGGGCTGCTTAGGGAAGAGTTGGAATTTAAAGGTCTGATCATCAGCGATTGTGTTGAGATGGAAGGATTGAGCAAGAATTTTCCACCTGAAACCATGATCAAAAACGGTCTGAAAGCCGGAGTGGATCTCTTTATAAGCTCATTTAGTCTTAAACGCAGTCGGGAATTTCAGTTGGCATTGAAAAAGGAATACGATAAATCGTGTCACTCAAATCCCGAAATTGCTCAAAAAATACAGACAAAAACCGCTGCATTCTTAAAATCGTATTCCCTGTTTTCCAGAGCTCAAACGGATTTACCAACATTGGAATCGTCACTTGAACTGCATAAAAAAACATTGGAAAAGAGAACCATAAAGCATAAAACCGGCAACAACACGACCTATCATTTGGTGGAATTGCAAAGCTCGGTCAATAGGGGCATTAATGCGGATACAAGGTGGAGCGCCGCAGCGGATGGAATCATTGCTCACAGCAAAAGGGTAACGGATAAAACAGTTATTGATCTGCAGGACATAGATCAACGAAATCGGATTATCAAGGCCTGCAATAGCACTGGTAAGACATTGTTGGTATTAACGGCCAACGGACATTTATCAGAAAATTTCAGTATTTTTATGAGAGGTTGCAAAGCTGCCAAATCATCTATTCATATAGCCCTCCTGGACCCAGCTGATCTATGTGGTGTTTGTGACCGGGAATGGTCAACCCGCGGTTATAACGCTTGTACCGGTATAATGCTGGCGACAGAGCTTGACGCTTAGGTTTATGCCGGGGTTTTTCCCCTTGCTCACATTTACTCATCTACTCTATAATATCGATATTTGAGGCGTTCAGCTCCTGGCATCGCCTGCTTTGATCTGCAAATTCTTTGTGTAACTGCTATGACTGATAAACCTGCCTGGATTGATACCCACTGCCACTTGGAAATGCTGAAACAAGGAACAGAAGTTGTGTTAAAAACCAGTTATGACTCCGGAATGGTTTTTTGCATTACGATTGGTACCAGTCATAAAGCAAACATGCAGGTAAAGCGTATTTGTCAGGATTTTCAATCCGTGTACGGAACGCTCGGATTTCATCCTCACGATGCGTCCGATGTGGAAGAAAGCCATCTTCAATGGATTGAAGAAGAACTCGACTCAAACCCCAAAATGATCGCCGTTGGTGAATGTGGTTATGATTTATACTATGAACATTCCGCAAGAACCGAACAAGCTAAAGTATTTGAGGCACAGCTGGAGTTGGCGGTTGCATTGGATTTGCCTGTTGTGATCCATTCACGCGACGCAGATCAGGAAACCAGGGAAATGCTTAACGCATTTAAAAACAAACATCTTACGGGTGTCGTGCATTGTTTTACCTCGGATTTGGATCAGGCGAAATTCGTGTTGGATTACGGGTTTTCAATCTCGTTTAACGGTATTTGCACATTTCCGCAGGCGGAATCAGTTCGTGAGGTTTTAAAATACACTCCCCTGGATCGACTTCTGTTGGAAACAGACTCTCCCTATTTAAGTCCTGTACCTTTTAGAGGAAAACCAAACATTCCCGGACGAGTATCGGTTGTCGGTGAGTTCGTCGCTGATTATTTGGGAGTATCAACAACTCAATTGGCGAATCAGGTGTTGGAAAACACCAAGACTTTATTTCCACGAATTGACTATGAAAACTAAGGTATTACTATTTGCACATCTACGGGAAATTGTAGGTTCAAACGAAATCAACCTGGAGATGGACCAAGGCTGTAAAGGAGATGATTTGCTTGACGTGCTGCAGCATCAATATCCCGATATAAAAGATCACCGACACTATTTAAAATTATCAATGAACGGTGAGTACATAACAAAGGATACTGTTCTGGAAGACCGGGCAGAGATTGCTGTTTTTCCTCCAGTTAGCGGTGGGTAAAGAATGGAGCTTTTTGAAATAACCGAGGATGTTTTGAATGTGAACGCCATCACGGCCAAAGTGTCTGTTCCGCAGGCCGGTGCAATATCGACATTTATCGGTGTAACCAGGAACTATACCGAGGACAAAAAGGTTGAATATCTTTTTTACGAAGCTTATTACTCAATGTCTTTGGAACTGATGGAACAAATTGCTAACGAAGCCAAACAGCAATTTGATATTGAAAAAGTCGCAATTTCACACAGAATCGGAAAAGTTGCAATTGAAGAGGCGAGTGTTGTGATAGCCGTTTCAGCGGGTCACCGCAAAGCAGCAATCAATGCCTGTCATTTTGCTATCGATCGGCTCAAGGAAATTGTGCCGATCTGGAAAAAAGAATTTATGGTCAATGGCGAACAGGAGTGGATTGCTAACAGGGAATCATCGGCTAACTAAAAAAATTCGGGGGGATTAAGGTAATATCATGGGGCATCGGCAATTTACAATTACTGAAGAACAGCGCAAGGAATATGCATCCGGTTTTTTACTCGATTTGATGATAAACGGTGGGAAAACGTATTCAGTAGTACTGGAAGATGCGGATAAGGATTTGGAAAAGTTGTTTGTCTATATGATGTCCAAGGATTACCTCAATTTGGATAGCAAAAACTACTATACTCCAAATCAACTTGGCATTGAGAAACTTCAGAACCTAAAACAGAGGTATGAAGAATACCTTGCACATTTTGACCTGTTTTGTGCCGTCGATCTGGAACAAGGTATCTTTGCATTTGAAAAGATATTTGAACTGGATGATGAGCAATGGGAAGTGTATATTAACCAGGAACAATTTGTAGATCTCCGTATTGCCGTTGCCTGGTTTAAAAAAATCAATCCTGCCGATTTTGTATTCCTGAGTTTCTTGAAAGAAGGTCGTTTTGATACCGAACGGGCAAACTGGCAATTTGATCTACTCAGCGGATTGATTTGGGAACAGGTGGAAGAGATTATCGATACGGCTATTCAAATCGAGGACCTGGCCTATGAAGCCGATGAAAATGAATATATCACAGGTGAAGCCGTTATCGAAGACGTAATCAGGCAAGGAGCAAAGCTCAGCGAAAAGCTTTACATGGAGGAGGAACACCTACGTCAGGAAAACTCTGAATATCCCAATGATTATTACGATAATAATGAACAGGAAGGTCATTCCGTGGTCACTTACCAAAGCTATTACGATCCATATTTTGTGAGCCCTTTGTGGTTCATATTTTGAAGCCGGTCTCTCAAGGAAGATTCTTGAGATGGCGAGCCAGAAATGTTTTAAACTCCTCATCGATATCTACTTTCAGCGTCAGATACCAGAATTCGGGTAATTGCTCTTTGATAGTCTCAAGCTTTACCCAGTCTTTCTCGGTGCAAATCACAAAATCAGCGGCCTGCTTTAACAAGGTCTGTCTCAATTTCTCAACCACAGACGGCGTATACGATACGTGATCAGTTAACACCATATGGTTTGTAACGATACATCCCGTTTGCTCAATAGTCTTGGTGAATGCCCCCGGATTTCCAATCCCGGAAAACAGAACGACGCGCATTCCTTGCAGTTCTTCAATGTTTTTTTCTTTTCCATTTTTTGATGATATCAGCTTGTGGGGAAGGAATCTGGCGTTGAAGGTCGGTAAACCGGAATCGATATATGTTGCTAATTCTTGCTCAACCGCTGCAGGAGCTGCAAGCTCGGTTCGAGTATATATGATTGCATCTGCCCTGCTTAAACTGTGGAGAGGCTCTCTCAATGGTCCCAGGGGTATCAAATGGCCGTTTCCTATTATTGCCCGACAGTCGATCAAAACAAGATTCAACTCTCGGTTTAAGCCCAGGTGCTGCATACCGTCATCCAGTAACAATAAATCGGCTTCCTTCTCAGCCAATCGAGCTGATTGAACTCGATTAGATCCTATATAGAATGTGGTTTGCGGATGTCGCTGAAACAGCATCCAAGGCTCATCTCCATAAGTTCGACTGTTACCTTTTTCTGCGGTATCCCCATTCAGAATTTGCAATGGAGAGGTTTTTTCTGCCTTGTACCCTCGCGTCAAGACTGCGGTTTTGATTTTTCGCCGCTCACAGTAGCTCAACAGCCAGTCTGTAATTGGTGTTTTACCTGTTCCTCCAACAGTTATATTTCCGACTGAAACAACAAATTTTTTGGAATTATAAACCTTTTTTAAACCCAATCGATAAAGTGACAGCCTGGTTCGGACCAGAAAGCCGTATATGAAGCTTATCAGCCTTAAAAACAGCCATTTAAGAAAGGTTCCGGGTGAAGGCTGCAGGTTGAAATCGATGAATGCCATGTGGATCGGAGAGTTAAGTGTACGGTTTATGTTTTGGATATATTCGACATTTATATATTGCTGCAAGCGAATTTTAAGATATCACTACGAGCCTGATCCAGGTTTTCGGTGGAAATTCTGAGGGCAAAGTTAAGTTTTTTCATGGAATGTGAATACTTGCGATCGTAATAATTGCTTAATATGTATTCGAAGCATTCAGCGTAGTTTTCATCATCAAACAAGTCAATAAGCCTTGCGACCGCTTTATGGCCTAAGTTGTCGGTCAGCTGAAAGATTGTCTCTCTGACAATGTGTTTAAGGTCAGGTTGTTTTGTGATATATTCATCAACAATTCGTGCAACCCTGGTTTCCATGGATGCTTCCAGGAGCAATGCAGTGGCGGCTCTCATCTGCGAGAAAATGGCATTGGGAATTGAAACATTACCGACTTTTCGACTTTCTCCCTCGATAAATACAGCTTTGGAGTTGTCCAATTGAAGAAGGCTTTTTAATAATTCCGCTTCAAAGTTCTTTTGTACCAACGGCTTCTTTCCCAATGCTCCTATGATTGAGCCCCTGTGATCTGCGACCTTCTCCAGATCCAGGGAGTTTGGAAGATGATTCAGTACCATGGTCTTGCCGACACCGGTTTGTCCGTGAAGGACAATCGGGTGATTTAATGTAAACTGATCAAGCTGTTGTATATTCCAATTGCGAAAACCTTTGTAACCACCTGTCATTTGTCTTGCGGGAAAACCAAGATGCCTCAGGAATGCCGTAACCACGCGTGATCTCATACCTCCTCGTGCACAGTAAATAATAACGGATGGTTCGTTACGCAAGGTTTCATATTGTTCATAAAGATAATTCAGTTTCGAGCCGGCAATTTGGTATCCCTGGTCGATGGCTTTTTCCCGGCCGAATTCCTTATACAAAGTACCAACTGTTTTTCTTTCATTATTCTCTAAAAGGGGAATATTGACTGCCTTTGGCATATGTCCGGACTTAAACTCATCAGGAGAGCGAACATCGACAATTGAACCTTTGTCCAGGTTCCAGGCTTCATTAATACTGGCTTGAGGATTAGTACTTTTGTGCAGGTCTCTTTTCATCTAAGGTTCGATGTTTGAGAGGAGATTAGATTGGAATGTTGGGGCGAGGAGATCTTTAGTTTTCTTTAGGCTTAACTTTGGCAACCGCAACCTGGTTCCGACCTTGCTCTTTTGCTCGATAAAGTGCTTTGTCTGCTGCGCTGATTAGCTGATCCACCTTGGAACCATTATTTGGAAAAGCGGCAACTCCTAAAGAGATGGTGACGGTAGGTAACGTCTGATGCCTGTATTTCATCGTTTTACCGCTTTCTATAATTTTTCTTAAATCCTCTGCCCTTTGAGTGGCAACTTCTGTTGATGTCTCAGGAAGGACAAGCACAAACTCTTCTCCTCCATAACGACAAGCGATATCTTCCTTCCTTGAATATTTCACCAGGTGAGTTCCCATATTACGTAAAATCATATCACCAGCCAAATGCCCATAGGTATCATTAAACATTTTGAAATGGTCGGCATCAAGCATGATGATGGCAAGCTGAGTGTTATGGCGAATTGCCTTGGACAATTCTCTTTCCAGTGATTCTTCCAAATAACGCCGGTTGAACAACCCGGTTAACGGATCACGAATTGCCTGAGAAATCAGCTCTTGTTCGGATTCCTTTCGTTTAGTGATGTCACGGATGACTGTGTGCAGCACGGCTTTTTTCCCCATAGGGATAGATGTCATCAATATTTCCGTGGGAAAAGGAATATCATCAGCCCTGAGACTCATGCTCTCGAATTTATGGCTTCCTTCCCGGACAGCCAAATCCATCATTCCGTTGATCTTGTCTTCCGATTTTTCTCCGTCAGTTTGCAATTCTGGGAAGAATTCAAAAAAATGTGTTTTTAAAAGATTGGATTTGTTTTTAAAATGAAACAGATCCACCATAGCAGCATTGCAATCCAAAACTCTTGTTCTGTCGGTAATTAGTAATGCATCGTTTGACTTTTCAAAAAGCTTGCGATATTTGGTTTCACTTTCTTTCAGTTTTTTCTGGATGGTTTTTCTTTCGCCGATTTCTACCTGAAGTTGTGAATTCACATTTGCCAATTCATTGTTTTTGGTTTCCAACAGCTTTTTTTGTTCGTAAAGCTTGCAGAAGATATTGACTTTACTGGTGAGGAGAAATTGATCGAAAGGTTTGATAAGATAGTCAACTGCGCCGGATTCATATCCTTGAAGCACGAATTCCTTTTCCTTGCTGACAGCGGAGATAAATATTACCGGAAGTTCAATATTTTTAGCTGTTTTTCTTATTTTTTCAGCAGACTCAAATCCGTTCATACCGGGCATTTGAACATCGATCAATCCCAGTGCAAACTCAAAGTTTTCGGATAGCTGCAATGCTTCCGGACCGGACGTGGCCCTTATTACATTAAGGTCCTCCCGTTTTAACATATTTTCCAATACGGTCAGACTTACCGGATCATCGTCAACAATTAAAATGTTGGTCTTTTCCATGCCCGTTAAAGGTAGGTGTTACAAAAACCTGCAATTTTTTAAACGGCCAGCTACGATAAAAAACATTTCTCGCCTGTATCCCGTTATTCAGCCATTGATAGCACCTTTTTTGCAATCATACAACCATTTTAAGATTAAGCTCCCTGTTAACCGATGCGTATGATCAGTTGAAAAACGGAAGGCCAGTTGGCAGGGAATTCGAATTAACCGCATTTTACTTATTAATCACTGGATTGAGAATTGCATTAATTTTCTGTTGGATACCAATGACAGTTGATGGTCTGGTAGTATTTAATAATAGTCTCTCAATTGCGTTTTAACAAAAGAACCAATCTGCAGAGATTTCGCATACCTTTCTGTATTGAAAGAAGAAAACGGCCTGTACAGTGCCTTATACGACTTAAGCGTAACAATTCACCAAAGAGTCCGTCATTTCATTGAGTATTGGTAATAAAAAATATCAGGCAATTTTTGCTGGCCTATCGCAAACCGGGATTTTATTCTCTTCCAATTGATTGCTTTTGGCTAGTCATGTGGTTTCAAAAAGAATTGTCACCGGGTGTGTCTTAATCTATTCGCAGGTATCCTGGTATTTTTTATTTTTTCGCTATTTTTTTTGTCATCGTAATATCATGTTCAACCCTGATTTAAATCCCTATGTTACCGAAATGGATCAACACAGGGATATTATTAAAACGTTACCCCCTGAAGCAAATAAAGACTTTTTCGATTTTATTAAAACAGACGCTCCGCTCATTGTAGATCTTGGATGCGGAGCCGGTAATTTTCTGCGGGATTACGCAATACAAAACCCTGATGCTCGGTTTGTCGGTTTTGAGTTGCGATTTAAAAGACTGGTAAAAGGCGCTGTAAAATTCAAAAAGAGAGATATTGATAACATCAGACTGGTTCAGGCCCGGGCCGAGGATATCACAGATTGGTTTCCGGAAAAAGCAATCAGTGAGATTCATGTGAATTTCCCTGATCCATGGCCTAAAAAAAGACATCGCAAACATCGGCTTATCAGCCAAGCGTTTTTGAACAATGTTCATAAACTGCTAAGGGACGATGGTGCCTTTACATTCAAAACGGATCATGAAGACTATTTTAACTACGCCGTGGAACAGCTGACAGCTTACCCTTATCTCAATATTAAAGAATACTCGGAAGATCTTCATAATTCTCGGTATAATGAAACTAACATTTTAACTGAATTTGAATCTCTGTTTAAAGGAAAAGGATTTCCTGTATATTATATGAAAACAGACAAGCTCTAACAAAATGAGAAAAGTTGTTATTATTGGTCTGGTCATTGTTTTGATCGGCACATTTATTCAGTTTGCCGCGGCGGATGAAGGAAAATCCCTGGTCACAGGTAATCAAAGCTATTTTGTGTTCAGTCCCGACAATCGGTACCTGGTCAAGGTTTTCCATTCTTCTAATACCACATGGGTGCGTGTTCATGATACGGACGAAATGAAAATGCTAACCCAGTGGCAAATCCCCAATTTTCAAGCTCACACTACCCGCTTTTCACTGAAAGAGCCATCCAAGCTTTTGATAGCGGATAAGAAGCGTTTGCTTGTCTATCGATTAATCGACAATCGAAAAAACCTTTTGTTTATGCAACCCCCAGTGAAAGGGCAGGAAATCGTTCAAGCCTATTTTAACAAGGAAACCGACGAGATTGTGTGGGCTACCAAGCGTAATGTTTACCAATCAAATCCCGGAAAAAATGAACAGAAAGAAGTTTTGCGGGTACCTTGGGGAGAAGGTGTGATTAACGCTGTCACAGCTGCCGGAAAAGAAGATCTGGCAGTGAACTTGAAAAATAGTAATAAGATTTTGTTGTTATCAGCTGAAAATGGTTATCAGCCTGTAGAACTGGACGGTCACGAAAAGCCTGTTGTAGGACTCCATTCCATGGGGAAAAAGGATCTGGTATCTCTCGATTCGGATTACCGACTTATTGTCTGGAACACTACAACAAAAGAAGTGCAACAAAAACTGGCTTTAAAAAAGCCTTCTGAAGATGCCAAAGTCTTGGGTTTTTCAGTCGATAATCCCGAGGAATATTTGTCGGTTGTTTCTCGAAACAGAAGTGAAACAATTGGCCAGCGATACTTAATATCAAATATTAAAAAAGGGAAGGTCGAGCCTGAAACCTTGCCTATGACAATCACATCTTCGGGGAATGTGTATTCTTCCGTAAATTCATTTAATGTTAAAACAGAGGATCCCGCACCTGAAGAAATTCGCCCTTCGACCAGCTGGCAACCACCTCCAAAGAAAAAGAAAAACACTTTGTATGACCTGGCTAAAATTGAAGCTGATCACGGCGAATACCAGGCTGCTTTAGAACTGATTAAAAAAATTCCGCTTGATGATCCGGAATATGGAAAATCGAGAATGTTAAAGCGCCGGGTTTTTGATGCGATCAATGATCAGAACATCGTGAATGCTGCCAGGGAACAAATGAAAAAGGGCAACTACAAATCTGCCAGGATATTACTGGAAAATGCCCTGGCAAAGAATCCGGATAGCAAACTGGTATCCGACCAGCTTAGCCGGGTTGAAGAAAAACTGGATGACAATACCTGGCTTAAAGTTGTTTTTATTCTGATTCTGGCACTGTTAACAGCAGCGTTGGGATACTTTATTTGGCGGTACAAAAATCTAACGACACAAAGCGGCTCCGGGACTTCCCGAATGTTTTCCAGAAAGGCAAAAATATTCGGTTTTGGAGGAATCAAGCGTCCGGTTGAAGATGAGGATCAACAATTACGACACAGGTTTGTATACAAACTGGATGAAACACGCAAGCTGCTGAACAGCGCGGCTATAAAAGATACCGAACGACGTTTCAAAAATACCTGGATGGAAATTACAGCTCGATTAAACACCATCGAGAAACGTGCTAAACTCAGCGACAAGTTTTTAAGTGACTTTATCGGGGAGCTGGATAATGTTCAACAAACCATTGAAAAGCTAAGCAACCAGGGAGAAAAAAAATCTGCTTTCGAATCCGAAGAAAGCTACGGACCTGAATCGGAACAAACCGCAAAAGAGGAAACCAGGCAGCAACAATCGGGCAAAAAACCAAAAGAACCCAACAATCATCAAAACACGGATTATTACTCAATCCTCGGTGTCGGGAAAAACGCTACCCTTGAGGATGTTAAAAGAGCATATCGACAGAAAATGAAGGAATATCATCCGGATCGCCATAATTCATCGGACTTTAGCTGGGTTAAAGAGGAAGCGGACAAAAGGACCAGACTGGTCCAGGATGCTTATCACGAGCTATCGAAAAAACTAAAATAGCGTATTTGTCTTTCTTTGGAATTATAACCAATTAATCTATCAGGTAATAGCATAATGATTAAATCAATGACAGGATTCTGCAAAACCGATGTTTCCCATAAGGACCTTAGGTGTGGTGTGGAAGTGCGATCTGTTAATCACCGGTTTTTGGAATCTCGTGTATTTCTACCTAAACAGTTTCAATACTTGGAAGATTCACTGAAAAAAGAGCTCAAACAAAAATTAAGTCGAGGTAAAGTGGATATTACCTTCCAACTAGGCGAAGACATTACACCTGAAGAAAGGCTATCGGTTGACGCCAAGGTTTGGGAAAACGTCAAATCCATTGTCGGCCTTTTGGAAAAAGATATCGGAAGAGATCTGCAAGTCAATATGTCGGATTTACTGGCAGTAAAGGGTTTGCTTGCCTACCAGCAAGAGGAAAAGAACGCTGAAGAATACGAGAGTCTTTTTAGACAAGCCTTGGAAATGGGTGTCAACGAACTGGTTAAAATGAGACAACGCGAAGGCGAGCTGTTGTTTAAGGAAATAATGGGACATGTGGATAATCTTCAGGAGCTGATTGGAAAAATTCCTACCTTCCAAGAAGAGGTTTTAGCAGGGTATAGACAGCGCTTGGCAAATAATCTGGAGAAATTGCAGGTAACATACGATAAAGATGATCCGAGAATTTTGCAAGAAATTGGAATATTTATGGATCGGGCTGATATTACCGAGGAAATTGAGCGATTTAACTCACACCTGGTACAAATGCGCGAACTGTTAGCAGGGAATGACCCTGTAGGACGTAAGCTGGATTTTATTTTGCAGGAACTCTACAGAGAAGCAAACACCCTCTGTTCAAAAGCTAATCATATCCAGGTGACGCAGGTGGGAGTAGATTTGAAATGCGAAATAGAAAAAATTCGGGAGCAGGTTCAAAACATTGAATAAAACTGCTCCCCGGGAAGCTCTTAATGGGCTTTAGCAAGCTTTTGGTAATGTAGGCAGAAGGATATTGTTATCAGTACTGTATCGATAATCATTAAATATATCTTCTGTTGAAGGTTGCTGATAAGTTCCGTCAATCAGTTTGTTGGTAGTATCTTTCAACCTGTAGGTAGTTTGACCGCAAGTCCAGGTATTGTAAGCCCTCATTTGCGTGCAAAGGCAGGTTTTTCCGGATACGGTTACCTTGTCCGGATTTTGGGCCTTGGCTTCATTGTAGGCGTGAATATAGGAACAATCACCATTTCGATCCAGCACATAACCTAAGGATTCGCAATTAGGTTTTATCCCGGTACCGATGCAGGGGCTATTTCGCAGCATTCTCATCGGGTATCCGGTCGGTGAAACAAGATTAACCTCGATGTCTTCCTCGTTTGCTGCAAAATAAGCCTGCTTGGCTTTATCCGGCAATCCGCTTTCCTTAGCTACGGTGAATCGTGTTGCCACCTGCACTGCGGAAGCGCCTTCGTTCATTAATTGGACCGCATCTGATCCCGTAAAAACACCTCCGGCCGGAATCACAGGAATATCAAGGTCCTGCTGTTTCAAAAACTGAATCACTTCCAGCATGATTGTTTTCAGATCATAGGTTTGCCAGTCGTCAATTCCAAATCCCAGGTGTCCTCCTGCCAACGGGCCTTCAACCACAACATAGTCCGGAGTTCGCTTAACACGAACGGTTCTTTTGAGAAATAATTTTAACGCACGAACAGAAGACACAATTATACCGATCTTAACGTCCCTGAATCGAGGATGATCTTGCATTAATTCCAATGAGCCCAGATGCAGCCCCGCTCCCAGGGAAATACCATCCACTCCCCCGTCTAATGATCCATGAAGCCTTGCTTGTAAGGTTTCACGGGGATTGTTCATGGTTAACTTTTCCATCAGGTTGATAAAAACCCCGCCCGAACCTTGCTTTTTGTCCATGGTGTTTGCAACCAGTAATCGTGTCGATTCTTTAACAGACTCCAGGTCAAATTGGGCGAATGACTTATCGTCCTGTTTGTTAAACGATTTGTATTTCCTGGATCGTTGTTGAACAAAATCGGTTTTATAATATCTATCTGAAATAGCGCATATCAACGCATCGGAAAGGTGGGCTATACCTCCCAGTCTGGCTCCCTCCAACACCATTTCCGGAGTGGATATGTTAACTCCCATGCCTCCAATCATAATGGGGATATATTCATTAGCGCCAAGTTTTAATCGATAATTGTCTAACTTATTCATAATTTATTACTTTTACTTGTATGTTGATTCCTGATTACACAATTTTTATGTGAACTCGTTTTTCCGGAAATGATGTTTCCTTGAACCGGTCTTACAAATTAAATGCCTAGTTCATCGTTAACAGCCTAAAACATTGAACTATCTACCCTTATCTTTTGACAGAAGTTCCGTATGAAGTCAGCCCTGATTTTAAAATACCTATTGTATCGACGGTATTGTCAATTCCTTTGTAAGTACTCTATATACATCGATTCCGGGCTGAATCAAAGAATGGCGAACTGATTTACAAAACTTTTACATTGATTGGTCAAAATAATTATAAATATCAGAGCTTTATACAATAAATACTTTAAAAAATAAGTTAAGGTATTTATTGCTAACAGCTTAGTAATGAATCATGCTTATTAAGAAAAAGCCCTTGATAAAACTTCCGCAAACACTTTAGAGTTAGAACTTATAAAATCGTCAGGGGAGGCAGTTCTAGTTCGATTATTGCTCATCTGGCGTCGCTAATTAGTGTCTGAACGGAAAATCGCAAAATCCTTATCCAGCCTTGTGTCAGGAGCCGGCAATCTGCTTGAAGACGAACGTGTTGTCAGCCGTCAGCTTAAAGCATTGCATAAACGGGCAAAAACTGGCTAAAAGCTGATCGCTGAAAGCACTAGCCTTCGAAGCGCCAAGCTGCTTTTATAGTTTTTACTGGCATGGTTTAAACAGGTTTTCTGTCAGACTCTAGTTAAATTAGATTGGTTCATGCTTGAAGTGTTGTCCCGTTAAACCGAAACCTGGAGCTTAAAATGTCATCAAATCAAACATTTAATGACCTCTCATCGTTGGATCAGCTTTGTATTAATACCATACGTTTTTTAGCCGTTGACGCAGTTCAAAAAGCAAATTCCGGTCATCCGGGCTTGCCGATGGGAATGGCTCCTGCCGTATTTAAACTGTTTTCAGAGCACTTAAAATTCAATTCAAAAAATCCAAACTGGGCGAATCGCGATCGATTCATTCTTTCAGCCGGCCACGGCAGTGCCTTGCTATATTCAATATTACACTTGTTTGGGTATGATCTTTCCCTTGATGACATTAAACAATTCAGGCAGCTAAACAGCAAAACTCCCGGTCATCCGGAATTTGCCCACACGCCAGGCGTGGAGGCGACTACAGGACCTTTGGGACAGGGGATTTCCAATGCAGTGGGTCTGGCGATTGCGGAAAAATACCTCGCCAGCTATTTTAACAAACCTGAATTTCCCATAATTGATCATAATATCTATGTGCTTTCGGGTGATGGTTGTTTACAAGAAGGTATTGCTGCTGAGGCTTGTTCTTTGGCCGGACACTTGGGATTGGATAATTTGATAGTGATCTATGATGACAATGAAATAACCATTGACGGAAGAACAGATATTGCGTTTACCGAAGATGTTGCAAGACGGTTCGACGCTTACGGATGGAATGTGTTGGAAATCGGTGGGGACGGTCACAGTTTGGATGCCTTGAGTGAGGCACTGGGAAGTGCCAAGGCAGAAAAGGATCGACCGACAATAATCAAGTTCAAGTCTATAATCGGATTCGGAAGCCCGAACAAACAGGATACCTCCGGTGTTCATGGTTCACCATTGGGACCGGATGAGGTTAAACTGACTAAGGAATCCTTGGGATGGAACTTTGAAGAAGACTTTTATGTACCTTCAGAAGCGTCCGATTTTTTTAATACCGTTATCTCAAAATCGGAGCAATTCGAGGCAGACTGGACAAAACTGGTATCCGGTTACAAAGCTGAATATCCTGAATTAGCTGCGGAACTGGAAGCTGCACTTGCCGGGGAGCTTCCGGCCGGATGGGAAGTTAAAATTCCACGGTTTGATGCCGGTTCGTCATTGGCAACCCGGGTAGCGTCCGGTAAGTTTCTTGAAGCTGTGATGCCTCATCTGCCGCTTGTATTGGGAGGCTCTGCGGACCTCACCCCCTCCAACAACACGCGATTTTCAACGGCGACCGTTTTTCAAAGAGATAACCCTGCCGGAAGATATCTTCATTTTGGAGTCAGGGAGCATGCCATGGGTGCAATCTTGAACGGAATATCCTTAAATGGCATGCTGAAAGCCTACGGGGCAACCTTCCTCTGTTTTTCCGACTATATG
>JANQLH010000188.1 GCA_028280735.1 SAR324 cluster bacterium
CTGGTATCCGATCCGGTTGAGGCCGGTTTAATCAATAGCATGAATGAACCGCATTACAACATCTCTGGCGTAAAAGCGTTTCCTGTGGGTATAAAAGGACTGGAATGGTTAAAAAAAACCATTCCGGGTATTCGAAGGCTCTATGTCCCTTTCAATCCTGATGACAAAGGAATGAAATCGATACTGAAAGATCTGAAAATCTCCGCCAAGGATTTAAACATCGAACTTGAAGTTGCGGAAGTCAGAACAAAATCCGAGGTAGAAGCAGCACTAAAAAACATTCCGAAAGACGTTGATGCAGTCTGGGAACTGGGGTCCGGATTTTGGGCTCCTTATTTGGATATGTACGTGCAAAACCCCATCAAAAGAAACCTGCCCCTGGTAGGTGCCAATCAAGATTGGGTGGAAAGAGGCGCCCTCATTGCTTTCGGAATCAGCAATAGATCCCTGGGGCTGCAAACCAGCCGATACGTTACCAAGGTTATGGAGGGTACACCACCTCATTCAATCCCTGTTGAATTGTCGGAAGGGCATTTGTATCTGAACTTGAGAACTGCCAAGAAAATTGGTGTGAAAATCCCCATAGACATTTTGAAACAGGCTACACTAATAATTCGCTAAGCTGTAATTGCAAGGTCATGAGAATCCAACTCAGGAATAGATTCAGAGTTATGTTTTTGATTCTGGCAGTCGGTCCTTTGCTCATCGTTGGTCTGTTTATAGGCTGGCAGAGTTATCAAAGTCAGCTGATCCATGCCCTGTCACTTCAAAAAGAGATCAGTCGTGGTGCCGCCGTCAGCATACAATCTCATTTTAATCTCGCAATCGACCTGCTGGAACACCAGGCAACAATAAACGATCTGCCAAACATGCCTGTCAAAAAGCTGGAACGTATTTTTTCCTTTCTTACTAATAATAAAACCAAGTCCGGTCATCGCTTGTTCCAGTCCGTTGCTTTAATTGATGAACAAGGGATACTAAAAACCTGCAGCGCTATGGTTTTTTATTGTTCCGAAGAGTATTTCAAGAGGTATTACGATCTTGAAGCTATCATTTCAGGCACTCGTTTGGGGCAGCTGAGTATCGGGCAATTGATTTTTGACGAATATAGCGGTGAACCTTACCTCACCCTGGCAATCCCCATTATAGATTTACAAACGGGATTGATACTGGGGATTCTGACAACCAATATTCGATTTAAAGAGATTTGGACCATCATTTCGGACATTCAAAAGAAGGTGAACGGCCAAATCTATGTAATCGATCAGGAACGGCGGATTGTTGCGCATGCAGATCCTACGGTGGTGTTAAAGCAGACTATTTTGGATGAAATCAAGACGCCGGGGCTCCAAAAAGGATTAAACGGTGAATGGGTAATAATGAACCAGACGGCCTGGAATGTCGGGAATCAAACCTTGCATGTCATAGCCGAGCAATCATTTCAAGATGCAATGTCACTTAGCTTTAGAATTCTGGTTTATCTCGCCGGGGCCATCTTTGCAGGTCTCCTGTCTGTGCTGGCTTTTGCCCTGATTGCTGAAAGAAGGTTTGTACAGCCGGTGGAGAAACTCACACAATTTGCAACCAATGTGAAAAACGGCAATTTGCGAGGAACCATTGCCATTGATCAGAATGATGAATTGGGTGATTTGGCACGAATTGTAAACGAAATGACGGAAAACCTGTCAGGAATGGTTACCAGACTTCAGGAAACTATCCAGGTCAATAATGAAGCCTTTGATGCTTTATCAGTTTCGGAAAACAGATTTAAGGCGGTTTTTGACAATGCCAGGGATAGTATAATTATTGCAGATACAAAAACACGAAAAATCATTTCGGTCAACGAGGCAAGCTGTGAGATGTTCGGTTTCGATGAAACTGAAATGCTGGGAATGAGCATTGAGAGTATCCATCCTGAAAGCGCACACGAACAGGCTATTTCTGCTTTTGAACAAATAGCCTCCCGGTCTGTCGGCAGTATTGGTCCGCTGCCCATGAAACGCAAGGATGGAGGTATCTTTTTTTCTGATATCAACACCAGTACTTTCATTCAGGAAGGCAGAAAGATGGTGATCAGTCTTCTTCGAGACGTCACCCAACAGAAAATGACTGAACAGAAACTGAAAGAAGCCAGGGATTCAGCAGAAGCCGCCAGTAAAGCCAAATCCCAGTTTTTGGCTAACATCAGTCACGAAATCCGCACCCCGTTAAATTCTGTCATCGGTTATAGCGAACTCCTGGAAGGAATTCTGAAGGATGAAAAACAGAAAAGGCATCTGGCTTCCATTAAAACTGCCGGACGAAACCTGTTGACCATCATTAATGATATTCTTGATCTGTCAAAAATTGAAGCGGGTATGATGACAATTACTCCCCAGCCTACCGACCTTAAAAGCATTTTTAATGACATCAAAAGATTGTTTGAGGGGCAGGTTGAGGAAAAAGGCCTTACCTTTGAGCTGGAGTTCCAGGAAGGGCTTCCGAAAGCAGTAATTACCGATTCAACAAGGTTAAGACAGATCCTCATCAACCTCCTGGGAAATGCAGTGAAGTACACGGATAAGGGGTTCATCAACATGAAGGTGGGTAAAACGGCATTCGATCAGGAGTTGAACACCCTCGATCTATCCATCATCATTGAGGATTCAGGGATTGGGATACCTCAGCATGATCTTGACATCATATTTGAATCCTTCCGTCAGCAAGACGCACAATCAAATCGGAAGTTTGAGGGAACCGGATTAGGGTTGTCCATCTGCAAAAAACTGGTCGAGCTTTTAAACGGAGTAATACTGGTGGAAAGCACGGTCGGGGAAGGCAGTCGTTTCGAAGTGATCCTGCATAATCTTCAATCGACCTCACAGGCCGTGGAAGAAAGCCTGTTGAGTTCCAACGACAGCAATATCAACTACAACACCGGCACGGTACTCACGATTGATGATGAACCATCCAGTCTCTATATCCTCGATCAGTTATTAAAGAAAATGGGATTAAGATCGGTCATTGCGATAAATGGTAAAGATGGACTGAATCTGGCGGGGGATATCAATCCGGACCTCGTCATCCTGGATATATCGATGCCGGAAACGGATGGATTGAAAGTTGCGGCATCATTAAAAAGCGATGCCCTGACACAACATATTCCGTTAATCGCAGTTTCCAACTCTGCGGATCAGTTTGAAAGCTTCAGGAACTCGAATCTTCAGATACAAAATCTATTGTCCAAACCTCTGAACATTGCAAAACTGGTTGAAGCGCTTGATCGGCAATTCGAACGAGCACCTGATTCCGGCCACATAAACAATCAAACCGAAAAGACGAGCGATGTAATTGAAATCGATCAAACCCGACTGTTAGACTTAAATAAGATCATCAAAAAGAAATACTTGCCATGGATTCAGCAAATGAAAGGAGTTTTCAAAATTAACGATGTGAAGCAATTCTCCTCCGAGTTAGCGAAAGTAGGTGATGATTCAGGTTGTTCCCGACTGGTTGACTGCAGTTCAAGGCTGATGCAGGCTGCCAAAACATTCGATATTTCCGCGATCCACAACTGCCTGTCTGATTTTCAACAACTAGCCAAAGCTTTGAAACAACAGGAGCAAAATAATGGGTGAAAATAAAAGGGAGTTAATTTTAATCGTGGACGATAATCCCCAGAATATTCAACTCCTGGGAAGTATCATCAAGGAAGATGAATACGAGCTTGCGTTTGCTACCCGGGGTACCGATGCGTTAACTTACCTGGAAGCTGAAAAACCGGATTTAATCCTGCTGGACGTAATGATGCCGGAAATGGACGGCTACACGGTTTGTGAGAAGATCAAAGCCAACAAAAGACTGAAGGATATACCCATCATTTTTCTTACCGCCAAAAAAGAAGCCGAAGATATTGTTAAAGGATTTAAAGTCGGCGGGGTGGATTACATCACCAAACCGTTTTATCCCATAGAGCTCATGGCCCGGGTTGAAAATCACCTCGCCATTAAAAGAGCCCAGGAAGAAATTAAAACACTAAAAGGGATAATCCCCATCTGTTCCAGTTGCAAAAGCATCAGGGACGACAAGGGATACTGGAAACAAGTGGAAGAATACATTGAAACCAGGACCGACGCAGAGTTCAGCCATGGATTATGTGAAAACTGCGCTGATAGTCTTTACGGAAAAGAGGAATGGTATATTAAAAAAATGAAAAAGAGGAAGGAAAACACAGGGTAAGCATTTCGGTGGTTGCGAGCAGTATACTGCCCGCACCGGCATTATTGTCTGCTTTTGATTATCTCCATAAACGCTCCAATTCGCGTTTCAATCTGGCTTTCCGAGAAGCTTCTCGAATCCACCATATCTGCCTCAATGATTAACGTCGGAATATCACAACGTTTTTGTACAATTTCCTGAATATCATATTGCCCCAACGAGTACGGTTTGCAACTGCGGTTGGAATGCATTACCAGACCATCAGCACTATATTTATCCACCATGCTGATCACCTCTTCCGCCATGGAGTCCACTCCGATATTCAGGTATATCCTGGAATACCCCTGTACCATCGATTCAAAGAAATTATCCTCATCCAGGTATTTCAGTGATCCGCACCAGGCAGAGGTATAAGTGTCCGCCACCAGACAGGCATCGTGTGCGGCAAAGGTTTCGGAAAGCCATTTGGTACGATACCAGATTGGTAAATTATCCCACAGCAGTCTTATTTTCTCGTTAGGTACCGCACTGATGCCCTCCGCAATCCTTTGGTTCATCTCGTCAAGCAGTTCCCGGTAATATTCTGCGACCGTTTCGGTGCCGCGTAGGGTTACAATCAGGGCCAGATGAAAAAACGCATCAAAAGCACTCATAGGTGACGGTTTGTGCATGGTTGTATCCAGCACGGCCTGCCAAAGATTCTGGCCTTTGATCGACATTTTTCCGATTTCCTGAAGCCTGTCATAATCCATCTTGCCGCCACAATGTTCCTCCAGGAAGGCCATGTACTCTTCAAACTGCCTTCTGACGTATCGATGGGCTTCGTCACTGAATTCGGTGTGACTAATAGGCGTATCCAAAATAAACAGGGGAACATCGAAATAACGAGCCTGGATTTCATACCATTTGAGAACCGTCCCGCAAATATTGTTACAACAAACCAAGATATCCGGTTTCGGCAAGCCGCCTATCGGTCCTCCATCCACTGTTGCGCAGGATATATCTGATCTGGCATACGAACAAAGGTCTCTCGGATAACCCATCTCTTCAGCCTTTTCACAAAGATCAGGACCCATCTTCGAAGCACCTATCATGGCAGCATGATTCTCCGGATAAACAGGAATCACATCCATTGCCAATAAGGGTTCTACCGGACCGCCGCTGGTTATCCAGGCAATTTTCTTACCGCTCTGGTCTGCGGTTTTTGCCTCGATATAATAGTTGGTCATGATCTCTTTCATCTTTTTCACGCTTTTGATTTTGCGCCGTTCCTTTTCAGGATCTATAGTTTTTTCTGCATCCGACATCGTATCTCCTAAGACTTTAGCCATTACAGCATTTCAACAAAAGCTTCGCATCTGGTTTCAAATTGTCCGTCACCGGATTGCTGCTCTTCCATTTCGTAAAGCATGCAAGGAATTCCGTTTTCCTCCAGCATGTCTTTAAGGTATGGATAATCAAATCCGTGCGGATCGCAAAATTTGAGAAAAATATAGATAACTCCGTCTGCCTGAACCTCCTTTGCCAGTTCCACCAGCTTCTCTCCCCTGGTTCTGTTACCGGAATGTTTAGCCGGGCAGACGTTTCTTTCGGAGTAGCGTTCGGCTATGTTTGTTAATATGTCACCCTCCCGCTTCACCATGCCCTGGTAAAACCGGTTCCCCGTGCAAAGGTCATCTCCAACCACAACGCCGCCGGCATTTTCAATAGCCCCGTAAACATTCGGCATGTTGCACAAACCGCCGGAGAGGACAAATCGTTTTTTCTTTGATGAAGGATCGACTTTTTTGGTTTGCAGTTCATCCACAATACTCCGCACAGCAGCCAGGAACTCATAGCGGTCCATTATCATGCCCGACTTGACCAAGGCATGCATGTCCGCTCCTTTGATTAAACCCGGAAATTGGATTCTGATCGAATAAAGCTGCTGGATCACTTCTCTGATTTCATTGCAGGTATCAGCAGCTTTTTTCAAACTGATTTCACTGATCTCCCTGCCCAGGATTTTCTCAAGATCGGTTTTAAACCGTTTGACGACATCTGACATATAGTCCCTGGCACTAGCGGTGTTCAATTTGACAGGCATAATCAAATCAAGATGAAAACCGGACTTGACGTTCATCCTCCAGATATCGGAAAGACGTTGGATCGAATCACAGGTATGGGGAAACACCACACCGTTAATAAAATCCAGACCTCCCGTTAAGCTTTCCTCCAAAGCTCCTCGCACCAGACTGCAACTGTATGCCTGCATGTGTGCATCCGCTTTGGAGATTTCAGCACCTGTTCCAAAGATTCTATAGCCCAGGGTGTCCGCTGCCAATAGCACCTCTTCCGGGGCATAACTGCAAAACGTTCCAATCACTTCCTTTTGACGTTTTTTCTTCCATTGATGCGCATACCCCGCCGGATCGTTCACTATCTCGTGAAATTGTTGAAATTTATCCATAACATCTCCCTAGAGTTGATAACACATATGAGCCACCGCTTGCCTTGCCTGGTCCGCTAAAGCGGGATTTATTCGGTGTTAACCGGGTTACCGCTACCCGGTCGCTGGTAACCATCCATGTCTTACGGTTTAGTTATCGAACGACGGTCGATATGTCAACCAATACTTGATAAAGCCCAAAAGCCTGTGCTATGACGATCTGAGACAACTCAAACCCTAACCCCTCAGGATTTTCATGGAAAAACAGGGAACTCTCGGCAAATTAAAAGAAAAAGAAAGAGAAGTACGGCAAAAGATTATTATTGATGCCGCCAGGCAAGTATTCGAAAAAAAGACCTATGATAAGGCCAGTATGGCAGAGATCGCAAAGGTCGCCGGAATGGCCAAGTCATCCATCTACACTTATTTCAGCAGTCAGGAAGCTTTGTATGTGGAAATTGCTTATAGGGACTCCAATCATTTTATTCACGACTTGAAAGAGAAACTAAAAGTCAACCAGCCAAATTCGCTGCAACTGGCCATAGATCATTTTCTGGATTACTACATTCACCACAAAGCCCGATGGAGAATGATCACCCATTTTGCCCTCCATGGTAAAAACGAAAACGAATCGTTGGAGAAGTTAAACGACATATCCAGACAACTGATGGACCTGTTTGAGGCAATCATTGCCGATTCCGGCTACCAGGGAAACACCCGGTTGCTGGCACATTCCCTTTTTTCATCACTCAGTGGGATTTTGATCGCCTTTAGAAATTATCCGGGCCGTAGTGAGAAAGAACGCATCTCTCACATGAAACGAATAGGCGCCGTCGTCGAGGAGATGATTACAGCTCTGATTGAAAAAGCCCTGGTTAGGGATTAGTGATTGGTCTTTGCGAAAACACCCTTGTTTTCATTTCCCGGACCATCCCAAATTGAAACAGACCCGTCTTGTGAGAGTTCAAAAAAAACAAAGGCCCTGGAAGCCCTCCCTCATTCTGCCGAACGACATTCCCGAAGATAAAACTGAAAACCAAAAACAGGCCTGTTCCGCTATCAAATTGTAAATTAAGTAAGTATGCACTTGCTTTTTCATATTTGATCAGTTACTAATTATTCATGCAAGCAAACGCTTGCAGGGCTCGCCCGTTTATTTACCAATGGCGGCGATCGACATGCAAGCTAATATGCCCATCGAATTGCAACAATCAAGATTGTTTTTGGAGTTCCGGCATGCTGGAAAAAATTAGTCTGTACTGCACCAAGTTCCCCTGGTTGATCTTTCTTATTGTTACTGTCATCACCGTCTTGATGGTTCGGCAAATTCGCGAAAAAGCCTATTTTGAAGCGGATATTGTAAAATTCCTTCCCACCGACATGCCGGCCGTAAAATCAGATGATTACTCCAAGAAGAACTTCAATACCCAGGATACCATGTTGATTGGTATTGAAAGCAGGACAGGGACAATACTCAACCCTGTAGTCTTGCGTGCCCTGGAAAACATTGTCCTGGACCTGAAGAATCTGAAAGCGCCAAAAACGTTTGACAGTATGCTGGAAGGAAAAACGGTGACTTTGTACCAGCATGTCGGTGTAGATCCTGACACTATTAGTTCCATTGCCAACCTTGAAGACGCCGTACTGGATAAATCAAGCGGTTCGGTAGTTTCGGGAAGCGTTGTTGAACAACTAAAAAAGGAATTCAACATTATCTCTCAGCCTGGGGAAGAGGAGCGGTTACCCGAAAGCGATGAAGATCTCATGCGCATTGTTCCCGGACTTAAAAGTCGCGTGATGGGAGATCGGACCTTTCGGGGCAGTATTCTTTCGGAAGACCTGAAATCCGCCACTATTCGTGCCTCGGTCTTACGCAAGGAAGATTACAAAAGGAGATTCGCACTACTTGAACTATCGACAGCCATTGATAAGAGCGCACTTGAATCAAGGTTCCGGGGCAAAGACGGCACTTTTCCCTATACGATTTACGGCAAAAGAATCGGGGGTATTAAGATCGGTGATACCTTTATCAGCAGGCATTCTGAAAACGTTAAACAGGAGCTTTCAAACCATTTATGGAAAACCTTCAAACCGGTGTTTTCTGACGAACCTGAGCTCAGGGCTCTTTTGGTAAAAGAGCTTACCGCGGAGTCGTTTCAGGCTATCATTCAATATACTGAGCGCAACGATTTCTTTTTACATCCCAAAATCGGGACCTGGCGAAGTTTCACTGACGGAATTTATGAGTTTATGCTGGAAGTGATCGATCCCTTCAGCCGCGAAAACCTGGAATTTCAGCTTCACAATGTAAAGAGTGTTGTCGACATGGCGGAGGTCTATACTCTTGCCAGCGAAGTGTTAAGGAAGCACCTGCCGGATGAGGTAAACAGCTATGTGGCCGGAACTCCGGTTGTGATCGGGGTGTTTTCTGAAATGATGACAGATGACATGAAAAAGCTGATCCCCATAGCCATCGGCGTAGTCACAATCATTTTAATTCTTTCGTTTAGAAGTGTAATGGGGGTGTTTATTCCTTTAGTTACCGTTTTGCTGGCAGTAATCTGGACTTTGGGGATAATGGCTTTTTTGAAGGTGCCGTTCACTGTTTCCACTTCCGGTTTGCCCATTATCATCCTCGCTGTGGGTACTGCATATGGCATACATTTATTGAATCGCTATTACGAAGATGCCCGCCTTTTTAAGGATAAGGATAAATTCCGGATTGTTCAAAACTCGGTGAAAAACGTAGGTGGAGCGATTTTTATGGCTGCGGTGACAACCGTCGCTGGATTCAGCTCCCTAGCGACAACATCATTAACAGCCATTCAGCATTTTGGCCAGTTTTCCGCCGTGGGAGTTATCATAGCGCTGTTTCTGTCTCTAACTCTGACACCCGCTTTACTGGTCTTATGGAAAGTACCCAATGCAAAGAGTTTAAATAGAGGTCCAGGGGAAAACGGGGGCCTGCTTGCCAAGCTGATGCTGAAATGGAGCCGTTTGGTTGTTGCCCGATCCAAAACCGTTCTTCTGCTTTTCGTCTTGGCCATAATTGCAGCAATATCCTTAATGAACGGCAACTATTTCGAAGGCTCTTTGCTTTCCAATTTTAAAGAGAATAATGTCATTTATCAAAGTGACCGCTTTTTAAACAAAGAACTAACCGGGACAACCGACGTTAATCTGATCTTCACCTTCAGGAGCCGGGTCAACCTGGAAAATTCAGACATTCAAAAACAATTGCAAGGCAGGGTTGCCGAATTTATCGATGCTACCGGCCGACTGCCGCTACAGGCAAATGATCCGGGTAGATTGGTATTAACCAAATTGAACCAGTCGTTGCTGCAATCCGTGAACAATCTACCCGCATCCACCGAATCCCTTCTGACCCATCTTCAGCTGATTGAGGATGTGCTAAACGAAGAATTCCTGGTGAGTACCGGCATGGAAGAAAACCGGGATGCTGATCTGCTCGACCAGCTGGATTCCGACGATGATCTGTCAGATGCAGACGACAACAATCTGGATTCACTGGCCGACGACAATGAAAGCGGACTGGACTTTTTTGATGACTTGGCGGATGACGCAGGCGTTTCAACTCATAACGAGGAATTTGCCGATCTTTCCCCGGAGCAGCTTAACGGGATCAAAGAAATTCATGAAAGGCTGGTCTTGCGCGAAGGCAGCTGGCAAGACACAGCCAATGGTGTCCTGACACTGCGTTCAATTAAATCAACCAGACAAGGTGCTCTGCTGGTCAATCGATTTAACCTGATGAACGATCTTTTATCCGTGGACATCAAGCAGCCTATCGTTTTGCACAAACTGGAAAACCTGCACCAATATCTGGTTTCGATGGAGGAACCCGAGATCGAAATCGACAATGAGGTCATTAAACCATCCGGTTTGATCATTACCCCTGTGGATGTTGTCCGCAAGTTTTACAAAGTATTTTATCACGATGATAATCCTGATTTTGATCGCTTGCCCGATGTTTTGAATGATGGTTTTACCGACCTAACCCTTACCGATCGCGGCATAAACGGTGTTGTTTTGAACCAGGCTTTGAGTGCCGACAGGGACGAATTTGAATCAATGATAACACCTGATTTAAAAGAGTTTCAGGTAAAGATCATGATACGGAACAGTTCCTCGATTATTCTGGAGGATTATGTAAACCGAACCATGAAGCAAGTCAATACTCTCTTTCCGGAAGATGATCCTTACATCGCCTCTATCCGAACCGGAGGCGGATCATTCACAACCATGCAGATAGCCAAACTGATTGGCTCGTCTCAATTGAAAAGTATTGGATTGTCATTTTTATTTGTATTTATCGTCACCTTTTTTATTTTCAGATCCCTGGGCGGAGGTCTTTTTTCGCTTGTACCGCTGCTTTTCACTGTACTTTTGAATTTTGGTTTTCTGGCATTGCTGGGAGGACAGATCACCATGACGACAATGCTGGTAGCTTCCGTCGCTATCGGCACAGGAGTGGATTATACCATCCATTTTCTTGAACGTCTGAAAATCCAACTCAAGCAAGGAGACAACCTGGCGCAGGCATATTCGGCCACAGTGATGACATCAGGCCGTGCCATTCTTGTGAATGCCACGGCGGTAGCAGCAGGGTTTCTGGTTTTTCTATTCTCGACTTTTGATTCTCAAATCATGTTGGGGACACTGGTAGCGGCAACGATGTTTTTAAGTTCTTTGGGGGCTTTGACACTTTTGCCGGCCCTGATTTTGAAAACCAATCCCACATTTTTATTAAAGGTTAATGGGAATCTGACTCAAAAAAACTAACGCTGAAGGAAAAAGCAAATCGATAGGGGGCAACTTATGGATTCAACAGCAACGTCCGATGCAAGGCAAAAGATACTGAACGCTGCGGTGAAACTGTTTTCTGAAAACGGATATCACGCGACAACCACGAGGGTCATCGCCCAGTTTGCCGAGGTAAACGAAGTGACATTGTTTCGCCATTTTAAATCCAAGCAGCAATTGTTTTATGAAATCCTGGAACTCGTCAAACAAGTCGGGTTTGATACAAAAAGACTGGCGGAAGCTCAAGGGCTGGAACCGGAAGAATCGATCCGCTATGTCATCGACAAATTCTCCGAAACCCTGGAAGAACACCCGAGAGAATTCAAGATAATGTTTTATGCCATTATGGACGAAGTTGAGGAATTTGAATCTGAATTTATCGGCAAACATCAATCTAAACTGGTCGGCTTTTTGGAAGACAATTTTATTAAACTGGCGAAATTAAAAGGGAAGAAGATGCCAATAGATACCAAACTCCATTGCCAGATGCTGGTTTCGACACTTTTGGGGCTTTCCACCAGCAGAATTTTAACAAGACAGTTGCCCATTAAAAGTCATAAACGTCAAGCAATCTGCGAGCATGTCGCTAAATTGTTTTTAAACGTTTTCTAACAGTCAGTTCCCATCTTTATTTCAATAAGGAGGAAATCATGATCAATCCGAGTAACCATATCAAGCTTGTTCTGGCAACCTGCTGCGCATTGCTGACATTTGCCGCCAACGGATTTGCCGTGGAAGAAAACCAAAAAGGGCGTCAAATCATGGATTCAGTGGACGCGCTTCCCTTGATCGAAAAAATGATCTCCGAAACCACCCTGGATATTTTTAATTCGCAAGGGTCCCTTCTTTTTTCAAAACGTTCCAGAACTGCCAGTTTTGTTCAGGACTTCCGGGACCAGGACAAAAAGCTAAACCGCTCGCTCAGCTACTTTTATGCTCCTGCCGATGACAAGGGAAACGGAGCCCTGATGATAGAAAAAGCCGGGATGGATGATGACCAATGGATCTATTTAAAAGGCCTGAGAAAACCCAAACGCATCATAGGCTCAGACAAATCCTCATCATTTATGGGATCGGACTTTTCCAACGGTGACGTTGCAGCAAGAGATATTGACGATTCCAACTACCTCTGGCTGGCTACGGAGAAAATCACATTTAAAAACAAAACCCTGAAAGTGGAAAAAATCCAAAGTACCTTTAAAGACCCCCAGATGAGAAAAGACTACGGATACAGCAAAAATATTGTCTGGATTCATGTCAAATCAGGTCTCCCTTTCAAGATGGAGCTTTATGATCTCAACGGTCAGCTTTACAAAAGGGCCACCTTGCTTGGATTCACCATCAAGAAAAACAGGGATGATAAAAAAGTGTTCATTCCAAGCTCCATGGAAATGAAAAATGTGATCAAAGGTACAAAAACCGTGATGACCATGAAGAATATCAAAACAGAAAAAACTGCAGGAAAAGTTAAACCCGAAATATTTAAAATTGATTACCTGACAAGAAAATGGTGGTAAGGACAGCGGTTCCTGATCACCTATTCAAGCTGAGAGAGGCCCGGTCTGGCATCTCCCCTTAATTGAGCGCTTACTCTCCTAGGGTTTGGTGTGGGTTATCTCTCAGCGTTCTTTAGTTTAAAAATTCTGTAACCAAGGTATACCATGAAACGAATACTGCTGTTGACTTGTTTATTGGCTTATACGTTAACGTTGCAGCCACTGTTAGCTGATGACTTTGATGATTTGGGTGACCTGGCTGATGAGTCCGGTACCGAATCTTTAACGGAATTGGAAGAATCGAGCTCGTATTCAGAAAAGAACGAAGAGAAAAGTAGTTTTAGCCTGAACATAGGAGGTTATCTCAAAGCCTTGGGATATTGGAATGAGGAAAGATATTCCGACACCCTCTGGGAGGATACTTATACAGCCGTATACAAAAACCGGTTTAAAAAAGAGATACCCCCTGATCAAAAGATAAACGGCTATAATTTCATCGGTACCCGGTTGCAACTGCAACTGGAAGCTTTTTTGGCTGACAGGGCCCGAATGTTCAGTGCGTTTAACATCAACTACAATACTGCTCATTCCATCCATGACAGTTCCGGAGACAGCTCATCTGCCGAGCAGGGTAGTATTCGACTGGTCGAAAGCTACATTGAGATTTACCAGGGAAATACCACCTGGAAAGTCGGCTCACAGCTGATAACCTGGGGCTATATGGAAGGTATAGAGGTTCCCACCGATCGGGTCAACGCAAGGGATTTTTCTTATAAAAGCACCGAATACGAAGACGGCAAACTTCCCAGCACGGGAATCCTCCTTACTCAACATTTGTGGGACAGCTACCTGGACATCATGTTTATTCCCATCGCCCGGGTTAACACCAACATGGAATTCCAGGAGTATTTGTATCCCGAGGAGTCCGAAGTAGTTGAAAACAAGCCCAACAACGGCAAAGGCGCTGTTCGTTTTTCCAGTTCCATCGGCAATCTCGATTTTGCCTTGAGTTATGTAGAGGGATTGGATCCGGCACCGGATTTGATTCCGTCAACTATAACAGATTTGATGACGTTCGATCCCAAAACCGGTGAGAAACAATACCTGGTATCACCTACCGGCAAACAATACAATCGTTTACGAAGCCCCGGTTTGGATCTGCAATACAATTTCAGCAGTGTGCTGGCCAAGGCTTCTTATGTCAATAACTTGACTGAAGACGAGGATGGCGAAGACAAGTTCATCAAAAACAATTGGAGTAAATACCTGGTAGGTGCCGAGTTCAAGCTGGGAGGCAGCACCATTAACTTCTACGCCGGACAGCACCTGGTAGAAAACTTTCAGGACGATAGCGCTTCCAGTCAAACCAATTTCATGATGGGTCAACTAAGAGAACGCACCGATTTTGTCTCGGGACACATTAACGCCAATTTTCTAACCGGAGACGCTCTTAACCTGGTTCTACTATTTGCCGGATACTGGGATGAGGAAAGCGAACCGGTTCAATCCAATGTCAAGGCCACGGTGACATACAAACTGGCGGACGGTTTGGAAGTGCTGTTCAGTCCGTCCTACATGGACCTGTTAGACAACATTTTTGTCGATTATCAATGTGAGGTAAAGTACTCCTTTTAAAAACGGTTGCCCCCGGCTCTCCTTGCCAGATTGGCAAAAGGCAGGTAAGAAAGTCTTAAATTACTCCGGACTTTAACCGTATCTGTTAATCAGCAAGGAGGGCTGTCAGATGTATATCGAAGACAAATGTGATCAGTGTGGTGATTGTTTCGTCAAATGCCAATGGATCGAAGCAGATGAACCAAAAGCAATTACCTGGATCAAACAATTGAGGGCCGGTGAACATGCCGAAGTTCTCAACAACTGTATCACTTGTTACGCCTGCAACGAATATTGCCCCAATAACGCCAATCCATTTGATTTAATCGCCACTTTACAGGAAAAGTACGAAACACCTGTCTCCAGGGAAACCATCATTCAGATGGAAGATCGTTATACCTTCGCCGGTGAGCTGAGGGATGTCCCACAAGCGGATCGCATCATGTCCTTGTGCGTCTTCAGTAAAACGGATGCGCATCTGATGCAGGGCCAACTCTTCGACATGCCCACTGTGGCCGGAAAGCCTTACTTCTGCTGGGTACTGTTTTCCCACATGTGCGGAGAGAGTATTCAAAAAAAGCACGCCGGTGAACTGGTCGACAGGCTTGCCCGAACCGGTGCCAAAGAAGTGGTCTGTTTTCATGATGATTGCTACACCATGCTGGCCAAGCTGGCACCGGATTATAATATCAGCGTCCCCTTCAGACCTATTCACCTTTCTGAATACCTGGTCGAATACCTTTCCCAAAAAAGATCCGAGCTTAAACCACTCAAGCGAAAAATCGCCTACGGCCGTCCCTGTGCTTCAAGATATACTCCGGAAAAAGAGCATTTTATCGACAAGCTATTCGAGTTGGTGGGAGTAACCAGGGTAGCAAGAGAATATGACAGAGAAAATGCCATGTGTTGCGGAGGCACAAAAATGATGCTGACAGGTGCCGATCCCAGGCCGGATCAGGACAAAAACTTTATCGATGCCAAACAAGCCGGGGCAGAAGCTTTGATCTGTCTTTGCCCCATGTGCATGCATTCACTCTCCCTGGCCAGCCATGACCATCAGTTGCCGTTACTCTTTATCGGCGACCTTGCCAGAATGGCCCTTGGGGAAATCCCGGTTTCATTTTAGTCTATGACGACGATACTAAAGGGGATCAGGCTGAAAGATGAAAAAAAGGAATAAGGTCATCATCCAAGAAAGCCTAAAACAGATATCGATTATTGGAAATGAAAAATCCTATCATCACTCTAACCACTGATTTCGGCACCCAGGATGGATATGTGGGTGCCATGAAGGGAAAAATTCTTAGCATTTGTCCCACTGCCGATATTATTGATGTAACCCACGATATTCATCCGCAGAATATTTTACAATGCTCCTGGACACTTTTAAGAGCTACAGCCACTTTTCCGGAGGGCAGTATTCATGTTGCGGTTGTAGACCCCGGCGTCGGTTCGGAGCGCCGCCCTGTGTTGATAAAGTCAGAAGGCAAATGGTTTATTGGACCGGACAACGGTGTGTTCAGTGAAATCATCAGGGTAAAGGGTACGGAAGAAGTCTTTGAAATAGCAACGGACACAAAATGGTGGAAGGCGCACAGCAGTTTCGACGGATTGGCACTTTTTACTCCCACAGCGGCTCATTTAGCCAACGGACTTTCCACCAACGATTTTTGTTCACCAATAACCCGGTTGCTCACAATTATCCCCAAATCGATACCCAAACTGGAATCCGGAATGCTGCAAGGCGAAATCCTGACGTTTGATAGATTCGGAAATGCTTTAACTAATATTTCAAAGGAATATCTAAAAAACATACCGCAACCTTCCAAGGCGGTATCCTGTCAACACCAAACTTTCCATTGGGTCAACCATTACGAACAGGGGAAGAACCGTCCGGGTATCGCCCTGATCAACAGCGACGATTACCTGGAGCTGGCTGTATACAGCGGTTCAGCGGAAAAGACTTTTGGTTTGAAGGCGGGAGATATTGTGACAATAAGATAAAAAAATTCAATTCATTATTGTTTTTTTCTTTTGGGCAGTCTGACCAGACCAAGCTGTCAAGTTGGTTAACGATCCAAAAGCTCTCCCTCAACTAACTTCGCAATATGTCAAAAAAATTGATTTAAACGGAAAATCCATAAATCTAGCTCTTATCATGATCGTCAATTTGTAATAAAGTCCTTTCAAATTTGGGCTAATCCTTTCCATTGCTAAACGTCTCTCATCCGTTTAACATCCACTTCTTACATATAAACAGAGTGATACGACTAAATTCAAGATCGCTGGTTGTATTTGTCATCCCTCTAAGTGCTGTTTTTATTGCTCTTTTCATCGGGGCAATCATGCTGATATCCTTGGGGGCTAATCCGTTTAACGGATATTTAACCATGTTTCAGGCAGCGTTCGGCAGCCTGGAAGGCATAACAAATACGGCGGTAAAATCAATTCCTCTCCTGCTGGTTGGTGTCGGGATCTGCATTGCATTCAGAGCAAATGTCATCAATATTGGCGGGGAAGGACAGATGGTTGTCGGTGCGTTACTGGCAACATCCATTGCTTTGGCACTACCAGGTTTACCTTCTATTATGTTAATCCCACTGGTATTGATGGTGGGAGCTATTGGCGGGGCAATATGGGGCGGCATTTCCGGTGCTTTAAAAGCATATTTCAATGTCAGCGAGATCCTAAGCACCATCATGCTCAATATTGTGGCCGTGCAAATCATGAATTTTCTGTTGCGCGGACCAATGATTGATCCGGGTGAAATAGAGCGAGGAACCAGAATCCCTCAAACTGCCAGGCTTTCCCAAAACTCCGACCTGCCCATCCTGATTGAGGGATTGCGTATGCACCTTGGTGTTGTGGTGGCTGTCCTGGTTGCCGTCATCGCTTATGTCTTATTATGGCGGACTTCGCTGGGATTTCGTTTGAGGTCGGTAGGTCACAGCCGGGATGCAGCACGTTATGCCGGGATTTCAGTAAAGAAGAACATTGTAGGCGCCCTGGCTCTTAGCGGGGCCATGGCAGGTATAGCAGGAGCCATTCTGGTATTTGGCAGTGAATCGCATCGTATGGTTACTGACGGCTCCAGCACGGGTTTTACCGGAAGTGCAGGATTTAACGGCATCGTCGTTGCCTTACTGGCAGGCTTGCACCCCTTGTGGTCCATTCCCTCGGCCATGCTGTTCGGCGGTATGCTGGTGGGAGCCAATGCCTTGCAACGGGCTTTACAGGTACCTTCGGCACTGATTATTGCCTTGAACGGACTGATTGTTGTTTTTGTAGTGGGCTCCGAATACTTCAGACAACGCTTCCTGCAAGTCAAAAGAGTGGATATCTCTTCCGACAATGCAACAGATTCTGAGGAGGAGGGGTAATGCTTGATTCATATCTGACCTTTATTGTTGTTGCCACTATCGCTTCGGGCATTCGCCTGGCAACGCCTTTTTTACTTGCATCTTTAGGGGAAGCCCTCGGGCAACGTAGCGGGGTTTTGAACCTGGGTGTAGACGGCGTCATGCTAATCGGAGCTTTCGGGGCTTATTATACGGTGCTCCGGACCGGTAGTCTTTATTACGGACTGATTGTCGGAATCTGCCTTGGTTTAGCGATTGGTCTTTTTTATGCTTTTATAACTGTCAATCTCAGGGCACAACAGGGCGTCAGCGGTATTGGAATTTATCTTTTCGGCCTGGGGATGAGCGATCTGCTTTTTCAAAAACTGGTCGGCACCCCAAAACCGATTCTGCCCTTCATGCCTCTTGATATTCCCTATCTTTCCCAGCTGCCCATTTTGGGAGAAATGCTTTTCCAACACAGCCTGATTGTTTACCTGGCTTTCGGCCTGGTTCCCATTATGACCTTTGTGTTAAAACGAACAACGTACGGACTGAATGTAAGAGCGACGGGAGAAAACCCGGAAGCTGCGGACAGTCTTGGTGTTAACGTGTCGTTGGTCAGGTATTCCACGCTCATTGCAGGGAACGGTCTTGCGGGTCTTGCGGGAGCAGCCCTGGCTATTGAAATGGGTATTTTTCAACAGAACTTAACCAATGCCATGGGATTCATTGCCATTGCCCTTGTCTATTTCGGCGCATGGAGTCCGAAAGGCGTTATGATTGGGTCTTTGGTGTTCGGTTTGGTTCAGGCCATTGTTCTTCAGTTCAAAACCTTCGGGTTGATTCCCCGGAGTGCTTCAGATCTTGCGGCAATGGCACCGGCTTTAATTACCATTTTAGCACTCATCGTTGTGGCAAAAAGGATTCGTCAACCCTCTGCCTTGACAAAGCCCTATGTCAGAGGAGAATGATCCGAAAGGCCTCTTAAACGTTCTTTACCAACCTTTAAAAAGGAAAGTTTTCCATGAAAAAGCTCAATGTAAAAGCAATGTTATCCATCCTGATCACAGTGTCACTTCTGTGTATTGCCCCGACAGCACTTTCGGCAGCCAAAAAGCTCAGGGTTGCCATAGTTGCGCCCAGTGCAAGCAATGACCTGGCTTTCACCCAAAGCATCGTAGACGGCATGAAAGCTATTCAGAAAAACAGGGAGATCGAACTGGCGATCACTGATGGAACCTTTATCGTAGAAGATGCGGCAGCAGCAATTCGAGACTATGCCAAACAGGGTTATGACCTGGTGATAGCCCACGGATCACAATATGGCGGATCATTAAAAGAAATTGCTCCCGATTTTCCAAATACCGCTTTTGCCTGGGGAACAGCTGCCAATACTTTTGGGTTACCAAATGTTTCTTCTTATGAAGCCGCATCAGACGAAGGCGGATATGTTATGGGAGTAATGGCGGCTGCCATGAGCCGCAGGGGAGCTGTTGGTGTTGTTGGTCCGATCGAAGTGGGCGATGCCAAGTTATACGTGGACGGATTTGTACAAGGAGCCAAATCATTCAAAAAAGGGATTCGCGCTAATGTAAACTATATCGGCTCTTTCAGTGATGTTGCTCTTGCTGCTGAAGCTGCCAGGGCTCATATGGCGGCAGGAGCTGATGTCTTGACAGGCACGGCCCAGATGACTGTCGGCGCTATTGGTGCTGCCAGGGCGAAAAGAGTAGCCTGGTTCGGAACACAGGCAAACCAGGCAGAACTGGCACCTGAAATTGTTGTCGCCTCCCAAGTTTACAAGTGGGAAGTCATTCTCGCCAAAATCGTTAATGACCTGGACAATGGTATCAAGGGCGGCAAAATGTATGAAGTCAATCTTGCCAATGGCGGCCTGGTCATCGAATTTAACGATGCCTATAAACTACCGGCAAAAGTAAAAAAAGCAGGAATGGACGCTATAGCGGGAATTGAAAACGGCACCATAACTAAAACCCATTAAGGGATGGTTAGCGGTTAGCGGTTAGCGGTTAGCGGTTAGCGGTTAGCGGTTAGCGGTTAGCGGTTAGCGGTTAGCGGTTAGCGGTTAGCGGTTAGCGGT
>JANQLH010000190.1 GCA_028280735.1 SAR324 cluster bacterium
CTTGGAGAATAAGGTGCTATCAGTCGTCAGCATTCAGCATAAAGCATTGAAAACTCGAACAAAAACTGGCCGAGGGCTGATAACTGAAGGCTGAAAGCACTGAACTTCGAAGCATCAAGTTGCCAATAAAACTTTTATTGGTATGGTTTAACCTGGTTTCCCTTCAGACACTGGTTAATCTTTAAAAAACCGGTTTTTTTCCAAGACACATACCGTATTTTAAGATTCTCGAATGAATGCAACATCTCTCTTTTAAGCGTTGAGAAAAGTATCCGAAAAGAGAAGCAATCCCCTAACTCCTGGTAACGTGGGTTCAGACTTGTCTAACAAATCCTTTTCTGTTACGGTCGTGCCACATTTTAGCAGGGAACATCGACATTTATTCGAAAGAATTTGAAATTATGAGAAAAGAATCGAGCGGAATCCTTTGTCGTAATCTGGCATGGATAGTCTTAATGCTCTTCATTTCGGGTTTGTTGCTGCACAGTTGCTCCTCACAACCACCGGAAGCCCGGGATGATGCTAGACCTGTTGCGGTCAACGGTTATTTGGATCTCACCTCCTGGGATTTTAACAAGGGTGAAGTGTTTCTAAACGGAGAGTGGGAGTTTTATCCCAACCAGCTTCTTTATCCGGGGGATTTTAGAAGTTCTGAAACGGTGTTAAGCGGAACGCTCCTTGATGTGCCCTCCACCTGGAAAAACTACCAGATCAATGAAAATGGTACCTTATTTAAAGGTTTTGCTACCTATCGTTTGATTTTTGAAACTGCCAAACAATCAAAGTTGTTTATATTTCGATTTGGCGAGATTCATTCTGCCTATTCGATGTTTTTAAATGGAAAACTAGTCGCTTCACTGGGAAAAGTGGCTGAATCAAAGGATGCATATACGATAAAAATGCATCCCCAGGTGTCCGGTCTGTTTACTCCGGACACAAAGAATGAAATCGTCCTGCAAATATCAAATTTTGAAATGCCTTTTGGCGGACTCGCTTCCATGGTCGAAATGGGCATTGCCAAAAAAATTCTGCATAAAAGAGAAAAAAGCATTATTATCGAAGCCCTGCTATTTGGAGCGATCCTGATCATGGGAATTTATCACCTGGGACATTACCTGTTAAAACGGAACGATTATTCCTCTTTATATTTCGCCGTCTTTTGCCTGATCCTGGCTTTACGAACGCTGGCCGAAGGGGAAAAAATTCTGGTGCATCATTTCCCAGTAATCAGTTTTGAGGTTTTATTAAAAATCGACTACCTTACCTTTTATCTCGGGTTGCCCGTCTTCTCCCGTTTTGTCTGGTCTGCTTTTCAAGAGGATTTTTCTAAAAAAGTGCTTTGGGTCATCGAGATAGTAAGCTTGGGATTTGCCTTAGCCGTACTCGCTCTTCCGGGAGGTCTTTTTGCCGGCTCACTTCCTTACTACCAGGTATTTACTGTATTTGTCGGTTGTTACCTGCTGTTTGCCATATTCAAAGCCGCTTTCAATAAAAGAGAAGGAGCTTTGCTCTATTTACTGGGAACCTTTTTTCTATTTCTCACCGTGCTAAACGACATACTGGTGCAAAACTACACCATGCAGGGAGTGGATCTGGTTCCAACGGGTATGTTTTTGTTCATTGTATTTCAAACACTGTTTCTTTCCGGAAGATTCTCCAGGGCTTTTATCAAAATAGAAATGCTTTCCGAGGATATAAGTCGCAAAAACAAAGAACTACTGGAAATGGACAGGCTGAAGGACGAGTTTATGGAAAACACCTCCCTGGAGTTAAAAGGACCCATCGACGGCATCATTCGCCTAGTGGATTCCATGCTGACAGGAGCTTCCGGAATTCTTACCCGGAAGCAAAAAGAAAACTTATCCATGATTTCCACCAGCGGGAAACGTCTGGCTTCACTAATCAATGATCTCTTGGACTTCTGTCTTTTGAAATATGATAAACTCAAGCTCAACCAGAGGGGCACGGACATTCGCTCCATTGCGCAGATCGCTCTTGAGCCGTACCTTTCGCCGGAAAGAAAGAAAAAGCAATTATCCCTCTCCAACCAGATCCAACCTGGTCTGCCGTTTATCTATGCCGATGAAGAGAGAACCTATCAAATCCTGCAAAACCTGATCAATTCGATTTATAAATTCAGTGAACGGGGAAAGATTACTATTACCGGAGAATGGAAGCGGGAGACAATCCAAGTATCAATTTGCGGATCGGACACTGTCTTTCCCGAAAGCTTGCGAGCCAGTACAGCCAACTATTTTGATTTGGATAACACCAATCATGCTCCCGAAAACAAACGCACCAGTTTGGGATTGATGATCACAAAAAAACTGGTGGAACTGCATTCCGGAGAGTTGTTCATGGAAATCAATTCCGAGCCTGGAGTACGCTTTGATTTCACTTTACCTGTTGTCCATCAACCGGATGAGGAAGTAATTCCAAAAAGAAATACCAGCATTAATTTAGCAAAGAAGCATGTTCTCGACGAAAGCCGGTCCTTCGATCGATTCGATTCGTCAGCCTACAACATGAATGAGGAAAAAAAACAGGTCAAGGCTCACATACTTCTGATAGACAGTGATCCTGTCAACACGCGAACCATCCTTAATTATCTTGGGCCTGATTATCATATCTCCTCAAGCGTTGACGTAGATGATGCTTTTCAACAGCTTCAAAAAAACCGGCCATTCGATTTGATCTTGTTGGATCTGACCATGCCCAGGAAAAACGGTTATGAAATCTGCCGCGATCTGAGAAAAGAATATGACATGAACCAGCTGCCTATCATTGTACAGACTCTAAAATCAAATGTGGATGATATCAACAAAGCACTGGATTATGGAGCCAATGACTATATTATCAAGCCGTTCAGCCAGGTGGAACTGAATGCCAGAATAAAAACCCATCTAAGAAACCGGGAAGTAACCCACCTTAAGGAAAAGGTAAACACCTTGCTGGGTTCCCAGCAGGATGAATTCAGGGAAACCCTGGTCAACCTGCTTTCAAAATCCCTGGACTACTGGACTCGAACCACACAAAAAACCAAATTTGATCTGGCCCAGGAAAGCGGATTATGGAAACTGTACCTGGACAAATCAACATTCAAGACCCGCACTATGGACAAGTACCTGAACATCAACACCTTGCCCAAAAAGCCCCGCTCCGAAAACGTGGTAAAAACAGCGGAATTTGTTCTGACAAACTGTCCGGCTGCCGAACCATGGAAAAAAGAACTGGAAGACCTGCTAACCGGGTTAAAACAACTATTGCAGAAAAAACTGAATAACTGACCGAAGCTACGCAGAAGACATAACATCATTCGGTTTCACTAACAACAACTGGTAGCTTACATGGATCGGACCAGCGCGGTGAGCGGTAAACAGTCAAAAGACACCTTAAGGTTGTTGCTCTTCTTAGAGGTTTCGCCTTGACTCCGTTTTGTTGTTTGATAGACTAAGTCCATGGACTAAGTTAATCAAATAAGGAGGCGGACAATGAAAAAATTCAATGTTCACGAAGCAAAAACACAGTTCTCCAAACTATTGGCTCTTGTTCACCAGGGAGAAGAGGTCATTATTTCAAAAGCAGGTCGTCCTTGGGCTAAATTAGTTCCGTATTCCGAGGATAAGAAAAGAGTTCCCGGGTTAGCACAAGGAAAAGTCACTGCTGCTTTTTTCGATCCTTTACCCGAAGATGAGCTAAAACAATGGGAGGGGTGATAGATGCTATTGGATACGCATATATTTTTGTGGTGGTTGTTTGATGATCCGAAACTGAGTAAAGCTATTAGAAACATTATCAGCAACTCTGCAAACATTATAATTATCAGCTCCGTATGTGTTTGGGAGATTACAACAAAGTATCGAATTGGTAAGTTACCGGAAGCACAAGCTGTCGCAAAAGATGTACCTTACTGGATTATCAAGGCAGGATTCAACCCGCTGGCAATATCTCCCGAGCATGCACAACTTGCCGGTAGTTGGGAAATAGATCATCGAGATCCCTTTGACCGCATGCTTGCTGCTCAGGCAAAAATCGAGGACTTAAGTTTGATTAGTACTGATAAAGCATTGTCTGATTTTCCGATCAGAATAATAAATTAAAAAAAATGGGTTCAGGGGGCAAGCTGAACCGAAAGCTACGAGGGCGGGTTGAATGCTTCCAATAAGGAAAAAGCAGCAAGGGCTTTTCCAGATTAAGAGTTTTGTGGATGTTCTTTATCCTCAACTTTTTCAGCCGAAACACTACACCCAACCAACAACATCAAAATCAGTATCCATCTCATAGTTTTCCTCCCCTTTAACTAGGAAACTTTGTTTAAGACGGCATTTTGCAAGCTCAATTGCCTTGTTAATATGTCTTAAAGCGTCATCATATTTTTTGATGATTGAAGTGAATTGCAATTTTTTTAATCGGACAATGCCGTATTTGACTATGGTTTTAAACTCAAGACCGCAAGCCTGCCCCATTTTCAATAAGGGGGCAGGTTTTTGAACTAAAAACTGAGAAGCGCAGATAATTGCAAGTATGAGTACTGAGTCTTATCATCTTCTGAACTGGTTTTTAGGTTTCTAACATCTATGGAATAGGTTCCATAGTTTGTCTGGAAATTAACCCCTAAAACAAGCACTTGTTCGTCAGTTCCGACAGTTTTATCACCCTTGTACTCAACATCAGCTTCGGCGGTTTGTGAGACCGTTCCTACCACAGATAAACGATCCTTAACTAAAACCTCACCGGATAGATCAACTTTAAGTTTTGTTCCCTCTTCTGCTTCTGGTTGTTCATTTTCATTATGGAGCAAAACTTCAAATGCCATCTTTTCGGTTTGCCACCCTAACGCTGCCTCGACTCGTGTTCCGTGGCCAGTTGTGCTTTCTTCCGTGGAGAAATCCCCATCGTATTTTTCGGTTTGGTTGACAGCAGGAGAAACTAAAAATCCAAGTGACAATTCGGTAGTTAAAGCAATCTTAGTAAAGACAGAGTAAGTTAGATATGAAAACTTTACGGTGCCTTTATTTTTTGTTCCATTGTCAACTGAATCAGACTGTGTCATCTCAATCGATTTATTGTTTAAGAGAACCCCTAAAGTAGATTCATCATCGATTTCGTGAATGTATTGTAGCAAAATATCGCTGTTATAAATGTCAAATTTAACTTCGTATCCGTTACTTTCGGTGTCAAATTTTGTGCTTTCAGTAGTGGAATTTCGTTGTGCGTAGCTTGCTGACAAATATCCAGTAGACACCTTGTAATCAAAACCAACAGCTATGTCTATCCCTTTTGTATCATAAGCTATATCGCTCCCAAATTCGCTTATCCCGCTGTAAGTCCAAATATCTGCATATGCTCTTCTTCCACTTTCTTCCATCTGATAAGGGGCACCTAAGGAGGGATCTGATATTGAAAGATTACCTGCTGGTAAAAATGGCTTAATGGTTAAATCTGCTAAAGCAAGTTGTGGAATCAATAAAAGTGAACCAAATAAAAGAGTTTTGAGCTTTTTCATTACTTTAAACATATATACCTCTTGAAATTGTTTTAGGACGAAATAAAGGAAAACTGTAAATGATTATTTGTGATCTGCTGCGATAGGAGGAATCATTAAAATGTGGGCATATTAGAATGAAACATAGTTTTGTTAGTCGATTGCTGACTTTAACGCAATAACGCAAGCCTGACCCCTTCATGACCCCTTCATTGTTTTGAAGCCACACCTTCACCAAAACGCAATAACGTGGGCCTAGCCCATTTAAAAAAATCGATTAGTCTATTATACCTTCGAAATCAGCTATTATTTCTGATTCAATATTCTTTTTGTTAAAACTATTACTTATCAATTTTGATAAAGCTATTTGATTCTTTAGATTGATGTCATCATTCACCGGGTAAACTGCTAATAAAAATGGAAAATATAAATAGCCATCTTCACTATTACCAGTCCTTGTTGCATCATGATCTTCGTTTTTTACTAATTCTAGCCTATTTCCCATAAAAATGAAGGAGTTCTCATATTCGTGAATAAGCTCAGTGAAAGATTCTTTCAAAATCGAAATAATATCGATCCTGCTGAGATCTGTATTCAGCATAAAACGGAATTGTAGTTCATATTTCATTGTTAATCTCCAATTGGTAAAAATGGACCCGTGTCATACTTGGAACCTTCAACGACTATTGAAAAGTCAATATTTTTAACTGGTGAACCTGGAACAACTTTCTCATAGATTTTCCTTGCAAACTCTTTACTTATATCGAATTTACTCAATTTCTCTTTTTCAGCAGCCTTAATCAAAGCTTTCTGTAATTTAGTTCCAGCATGCACAGAATCGATACGCTGTGCAGCAAATTTCTCAAAAGCTTCCTTATCGACTCTGAGTATCACGTCAATATCAGAAGTTGTCGCCGCATTACCTTTAACACGACTTCCTTGGATTTCTAAGGTACCTTTAGGTAGTTTAGCTTCTTCAATAAGGGATTCAACATTGAATTTAAATTGGGCAAAATTTCTAGAATTAAATCCTTGGGGTATACCGCGATTCAACCTAGCTTCCATAACTTCTCTATTTATCGTTCCTGGAACTTTCAATAGATTTTTTCCTGTATAAAATCCAATCGCAAGCTTCGTCATATCTTTAACATATGTTCCCTCTGACATATAATCGACTTGTTGGTCATAGAGATCCCCTAAATAATCACCAAAGTCGTTGGTAGCACGGTAGAAGTTGTAATTTAATAAATTAGAGACATTGCCAGGTGTTTCAATTAAGTTTACTGCTGCTGTAGAAAGTGTTTGTTTCGGCTGATAAATCATACTATCTATCAGAGCTGTTGCCTCGTAATTTAGCTCAAGCACCGCCTCGATTGGCTGATAAATCAATTGACTGGTGTAATAACTAGCATTATTAATTCTGTCACCTATACCATATCCCACTGACTTTGCTGCTGAATTGCCAACAAAATCATTACTATCAGAACCAAACCCAGGATCATCATATGCTTTGACATTGATTGGACTTGTAATATCCAATAATCTTGTATTGGTTTTGATAAAATCTTCATTGCCATTATTTTCAATCCATAATTGAGCAGGGGAAATTATATCCTCATCCTCATTAAGATTATACTTTTTGGCATAATTGCTTTTGTTGATTTCAAACCATTCGGTTTCTCTTGTTGGAGTTTCATCGGAGAAAGCTTCCCAGGTCGGTGCCACGCTTTTGGCAATGGCTCTTTCAACCAAGGTTTCAAATCCGTCATTTCTGTTGTTGTCTTCATCATATAAGGGATTTAGTTTGAATTTCTGCCTTAATGCCTCCGCAGTTGAGATCTGATAACTATGTGATCCTTGAGTAAAATCCACTTTTTGCTGGTCGAATAGCAAAAAGCTTTGACCGGATTTTTCATCAGTTGCGCCAAGATGATTCTCATAATCTAAAAATCGCTCTTCTAGACCGTAATAACTTGTGAGCTTTATAGTCTTTTCTTCTTCAACCAGAAGATCGTGTAGTATATCATTGAAGTTTGCATTTACCGTATTTTGAGCCGTTTGGGCGTCTTGGGTTTCAGTTGTTTTTAAATCTTCAGTATTTTTTGATTTTTCTCTCAGCTTTTTTGAAAGTGAATTTACCACTGTAAATCCATCTGCAATCGCATCCAACATTTGTTCTGTTGTTGCGTCTTTACCACCTTTCTCCCTTTTTTCCTCGTCGATTTTAATGTCAATGACTTCCACTGCAACTTGCGCTAAACTCTTCAATTGCAGAACGTCATCCTTGATTGTCGTTAGTGATTCAATCGGATTCAGCATTACATTCAAGGTGGCGTCATCCAAAGTCATTTGGGAGCCGGTGTCCTTGATGTTTAAAGATGCAACTTCAATATTGCGGTTGAGACCTTGGAGCTTGGGATCGTTTTCGTTCCCCACCTTGATCGTTCCCAGACCAATAGTAGCCTTAGAGATTGCTGTCTTATCAGAAAAACCGAAGCCGATACTCCCACCGGTTGACGTTTCCTTTTTCGGTTTTCCATCTTTATCAACTACATCTGATTCGCTGACATTGACTGAAGCAGACATGTTGGTGGACTTATCTCTATTACGGATATCTTCATAGCTTAAGCTCTGCGTGGTAAGGCTAAGGTTGCCGTTGTCGTTGCCGTTTTCATCAACAGCCGCTATTTTAGCTCCCTTGAGTTCGGTATGGTTTGCCACGTTGATATTGACATTACCTCCTAAAAGCGCGGTTTGTTCACTGACCCATTTTCGTTTGCCTCGGGACATGGAGGCATTGAAACCGGCAGAACTGCCGCCGCTGCTACTGCCCCCACTTACCCCAACACTGTTGGATTTGGAGCGGGAGCGATCTTGTAAGGAAGCGACCTTAAGATTACCACCTACATCCAACTCCAGGTTTTCGTCCGAAATCGGGTCGGACCAGCGCGGTGAGCGGTAAACAGGGAAAAAGTCTCTGAAACAAGGCCCTTTTGAGGCCTTAGAACCCACTTTTCGACCCCGAAAACAGACTTTTAAAAAATCCAGCCTGTTGTAATTCGGATTACGATATCTTAAATCGGATCTTTCCTTGCCACAAAAGGTTGAAAAAATTCATAGAAACGAGCCAACCATTATGAAGGGGTCAGGCTTGGATCTTTGGATTTTTCAATGCTTCTACATTCTGCTTGAGTTGTTCATCGTTCAGTAACTTCTGCTCAGTTCCAGTAGATAGTTGTCAACATCAAATGGATCGCTTGATACCTTCTGCTGCGACCTGGTCGAAGGTTGTATAATCCTTGGATCAAAAAATAGATTGTTCACTATTGCCACAAAGCATTACATGACTTACGACATCAGTGAAACGAATTCCGGGTTTAGGTGCCAAGGACTCATCTTTGGAATTGAAACGAGTTTAGATAGAAAATCAATTTAACAACAGCTTAGATACCGGTAAAAATCCAAAGATCCAAGCCTGACCCCTTCACCCCTTCATTCAACCCGCTGGCAATATCTCCCGAGCATGCACAACTTGCCGGTAGTTGGAAAATAGATCATCGAGATCCCTTTGACCGCATGCTTGCGGCTCAAGCAAAAATCGAGGACTTAAGTTTGATTAGTACTGATAAAGCATTGTCTGATTTTCCGATCAGAATAATAAATTAAAAAAAAATGGGTTCAGAGGGCAAGCTGAACCAAAAGCTACGAGGGCGAGTTGATTGCTTCCAATAAGGAAACAGCAGCAAGTGCTTTTCCAGATTAAGAGTTTTGTGGATGTTCTTTATCCTCAACTTTTTCAGCAGTAACACTGCACCCAACAAACAACATCAAAATCAGTATCCATCTCATAGTTTTCCTCCCCTTTAACTAGGAACTTTGTTTAAGATGGCATTTCGGGATGTTGGAGGATAAATCTCCGACACCATTGATGAATGAAGCGATAACATTATCTAAATCAAAACATCCGGGATCGGGTTATTCATTTTGACGTTATTGGTTAACTGGCTGACTGATAGCCCCAATCTTTAAGGGTTATTTCCGTTGGAGTTCGGTTCGAGATGTCTATTTCCGGATCCAGTTCTTTTGCTTTTTGGAAGTCTTTTTTAGCTTTTTCGATTTCAAAAAGTTTTTCATAGGCTTTTCCTCGCTGGTAGTAGGCCCATGCATAATTTGGTTTGATTTTAATGGCCCGAGTCAAATCTCGAATTGCCGTGTTATACTGTTTAAGCTTTGCATAAACGTAGCCTCGATGTGCAATGGCCCAGGCATAGTCGTTATTGACTTTAATTGCTGCAGTAAAATCACTGATAGCGGAGTCATATAGTTTCTTTTTTTCATATACTTCACCCCGTTTTGCTAATGCCCAAGCGTAATCCGGCTTGATTTCGATCGCTTTAGTAAAGTCAATGATTGCTTCATCAAAAAGCTTCTGCTCTGCATAGGCTTCAGCCCTGAAGCCGTAGACAGTTGAACTTGAAGGGTTTAATTCCACGGCTTTGTTAAAATCTGCCATTGCCTTGAGATATCGTTTCTGGGTTTGATAAACTTCCCCTCTTTTCATGAATGGCCAACTATCCTTGGGAGTCAATTTTATTACTTTTCCGTAATCCTCAATGGCCTGTTTATAACGTTTTAGTTTTTGGTAAGATTCTCCGCGAGAAGCGTATGCCCAGGTATAAGTTGGATTGATTGTGATGGCTTTTGAATAGTCATTGATGGCTGCCTGATATTCTCCCAGTTCGTGATACATCAACCCTCGATGTGCTAAAGCCCACCAGTAATGAGGATCAATTTCCACCGCTTTTGAATAACTTTTGATGGCAGATTTATAGTTATCCAGTTTTTCATAAACTTCACCCAGCATAGCATGTGCCCAATCGTATTCAGGATTCAAAGCTATTGCCTTTTTCAGGTCCCTGATGGCAGCCTTATAACGTTTTGATTCTTTGTGTAGTTGACCGCGCTCAGCATAGGCCCAGTCGTATTCAGGATCTAATTCAATCGCCTTGTTTAAATCAAGGATAGCTTTTTTGTTTTCTTTCCACTGCCTATAGATACTTCCTCGCTGGGTGTAGGCCCATACGTATGTTGGGTCGTATTTTATTGCCTGGGTGCAGTCGTGAAGTGCCAGATCGTATTTATCAATATCATAATAGATATCGGCCCTTTCTCCATAAGCCCAATCATAAGTTGGGTCCAATAATATCGCTTTGGATAAATCGCGAATGGCAAGGTCATATTTTTCTTCTTTTTTATAAATTAAACTTCGTTCTACGTAGGACCACTCGTAGTCAGGATTGATTAGGATTGCCCTGTCATAATCCTCTAGTGCTTTTGTATAATTGTTTTGTTTCCGATAGATACTCCCCCTATGAGTCAATGCCCAGACATCCTTTGGGTTAAGATCGACAGCCATGGACAGATTAGCGATTGCTCTTTTATATTGTTTTGTTTGTTTAAACAGCTCTCCTCGAACGGCATAAACCCAGGAATATTTAGGATCTATCTCCAAAGCCTTACTGAAGTCGTACAAAGCTTTTTCGAACTTTTTTTCTTTTTTGTATAGTTCTCCCCTGGAAGCATAAACCCAGGAAGAATCGGGATCTAATTCCAATGCTTTGTTAAAGTCTTTCAAAGCCAAATCCAGTTTATTGAGGTCGAAGTAGAGTTCTCCCCTCTTAGCGACTGCCCAGGCATATTTTGGATCCAGTTTTACGGCTTTATTGAAATCATTGAGTGCCAGCTGATTTTTTTTCAGATTTTTATACGCAGAACCTCGGTGTGCCCATGTCCACGATTCTTCCGAATCCATGGACAAAGCTTTGGTAAAATCATCCACTGCTTCATGATCACGATCAGATTCGATAAACACCAATCCCCTTTGCAGATAGGCCCAGTGATAATCCGGGTCTAATTCTATAGCTCGGTTCAAGTCGTTTATTGCAGCTGTGTTGTTTTTCAGTTGTCTATAGCAGTATCCCCGTTGGGCAAAGGTCCAGGAATCTGTTTCGTCCAATTCCAAGGATTTTGAGAAATCATCAATTGCTTTTTGACAGTGTTGCCTGTCGGAAAAAATCTTACCCCGAACGGAGTAAGCCCAACTATATTCCGGATCCAATTGCAGGGCTTTATTCAGGTCTTTCAGAGCATTGTCTAATTGTTCCAAATATTTATAGGTTTCCGCCCTTTCTGCATAAGACCAGGCATCATCAGGTACAAGCTCAATTGCCTTGTTAATATCTCTTAAAGCGTCATCATATTTTTTTAATGTTTGATAAGTAGATGAACGTTCCTGATAAGCCCAGGCATCATTTGGTGAGTATTTGATTGCAGCAGTAAAGTCGGTGATGGCTTCTGTGTGTTTATTCAGGGAGACGTAAACCTTGCCACGAACAGTGTATGCCCAGCTATATTCAGAACTGAGTTCCAAGGCCCTGTTTAGATCACTTAAAGCATTCTGATAAAGCTTCTTTTTTGAATAAGCATTACCTCTTTCAGCAAAAAACCATGCTCGTACAGGGTTGAGTTTTAAGGCCGTGTTCAAACTCGTAATGGCCTTGTCGTATTCCTTCAAATAATTGTAAATCTCTCCAAGGCCTCCATAACCGTTGGCATCACCCGGAAAATGGCGAACGATCCATTGGTAATCATCGAGGGCTAAATTATACTCCCCCATATCCCGGTAATAGGATGCTCTTTGCATTATGTGCTGCTTGGCTGATTCCGGATTGGAAGATTGGGATTTAATACACCTGGTGATCAGCTTTACGGCTTTTTTATCATTTCCATTTTCCTTCTCTCTTGCAGCAGATTCGCAAGAATTGGTTGCTTGTCCGATTTGTGAAGAACTACAGGCAGAGAGAGTGAAAAATATGCCTAACAATGCGATCAACAAGGTAAATTTAATTGCATGTTGTCGAGATAATCTTTGCATGACGAGTACTTTAGCTTGTTTGTTATAAGTTTTTAGTGATTTCAGCATACGAAATGCCGGATACAGCACTTAACACATGAAACTGACCAAAAGCGGGTTCGGAAAGTCAGACTGAATAGTTTTTGTTTTGGAAACGGGATAACAGTTCCAGTAGGATAAAAGGGAAAAATTAATCCTGCGGAGCTTGATATAACTGTATTTCATGTTTAAATTATGATGCGGAATTTAAGAATCAGTCAACCAAACTCCTTCTGAATCTGTTATTATAGGCGAGTGAAATCAAGGGTGGGGCGAAAAACTTAGAAAGCGTTTTCATTAGGGGAAAACTTTCCGTTAAGAATAAAATATCCGTCTGGAGGATGGTTTCCTGGTTTATGGTGAGACCGCGGTTTAAAATACTTTCGAAGCAGGATACCATCCATGGAGTGGGTGACAAAATTAGTTTTCTGTCCCGAACTCGCGGGTATTGCATTGATAACGGGGCGTAAGTATAGTTCTTCGATTCCCATTTTTGTGGAGGGGTAACTCAATATTCAGAACCTGGTATCCCTTTTCCGTGAAACAGTCTTCAACGTCAGCCGGACGGGAGGAATGGTTCCATAAGCCATGAATCATTAGGATATCGGCGGTACCTCTATTCTCCATCCTTGTGATAGTTGCTGCAGCAATTTTTTTTGCAGACCACTTATCGGAAGCATGAACAGCGATAACGTTAAAAGGCTGGATATTAAAGCTTTTGCAGAAAAGCGCTGCTTCCGGTCGTTTTTTCTCTGTCAAGAGAATTAATCGGTTTTAATTCTTTAGTTCGGCCAGACGAATATCCCACCAGCGCTGATTCGGCACATATTGATTGTAAACCGTGGTATCCCCTACTATTGGCGTTGCAATTTCAATATTGTTCTTCTGAGCAGCGGCGGCTAGTCTGTTCATTGGCTCATACCAGGAATGCAGAGAAAGATCGAAGGTTCCCCAGTGTATGGGGTGAAGTATCTTCCCTTTCAAATCCATGTGGGCCCGGACCGTTTCCTCGGGATACATATGCACATAGTGCCATTTCTCATTGTAAGCACCGCATTCAATAAGTGTCAGATCGAAAGGACCATATGCATCACCTATTTGTTTAAATCCATCGAAGTAACCCGAATCGCCGCTAAAATACACCCGGTGGTTATCCGTTTTTATCACCCATGAAGCCCAGAGGGTTTTATCCCTGTCTGTTAAACTTCTGCCTGAAAAATGCTGAGCAGGCGTGGCTGCTAATGTCAGTCGATTGCCAATCGTCTTCTCATCCCACCAATCAAGCTCCACAACCTTTTCTGCGGGAACATTCCACTTGATTAATCGTTGACCGACACCAAGCGGAGTAAAGAATTGTTTTGTGATAGGTTCCAACTGCCTGATAGTGGCTTTGTTGAGATGATCGTAGTGGTCGTGAGATATTATTACGGCATCGAGGTGTTCCAGATCAGCCGGATTGAAAGGGAGCTCGCCGTTAAAACGACTGGGCCCGACAACGGAAACGCTCTTTTCAAATACTGGATCCAACGCCAGGCGAAATCCATCAATGTTTAGCAGGATGGAGGAATGCCCCAGCCAGGTTGCACTCAAATAATTGTCTGCGTTGGAATGAAATTTATCTAGGTTGACGGCCTGTTTGGGCAATTCATAGCTTGGCTTTCGATCGTTGTCAATGGTCAGGAAATCCCAGGTCGTCGCCATCAATTGCCCGAAGGAGGGTTGTTCCCACAGGATCGGATTAACAAATTTACCATTTTTGAATTGAGGAGAGTTTTCAACTTTCATTTTATTAACCCCGTAGCTAATACTGGTGCAGGATTGGGTAAATAAAAAACCTATCAAACCCAATGACACTGTAAGTAAGATACCTTTTTTCATAGATCTCCCATGGTTGTTTGGACGTGATCAGCTGTCTAATGGATCAAACCTACCGGCCAGTTGTCAGAAATGTTTTTCCAGTCTGTTAAGAAAGAGTTAAAATGAACGTTCATTTATTTTTTAAGTTATTTTTTTAGTAACGAATGGCATCCCAAGCCATTTTAAAAGCACTTTCGATGATCTCATCAGTGATAATCAGATCCCCATGAAGTCTTTTATTGGACAGGGTCATGATGGGAAAATAGATAAAAATACTAAGCACTTCAAAAGGGACATCTTTAATTATTTTTTGAGCGATTCCTCGTTCAATAACCTTAAACACCGGTTCGAAAAGCTTTTCGATTTCCGCACGATCAACCATTTCGGCATAGGGAGAATTGGAAAATTGTTCTGCAAAATGGAAATATTCGGAATGGATCGAAATATACTCAAAGCCATTGTCCCAGAGCTTTTTCAAAATATCTCTGACAGGAAGTGAGTCGTCAAAATCCTTGAGGAAGGCGACACCAATCTTTTGCTTGATTGCCTTATAGGTCGAAACCAACAGATCTTCCTTGTTCTTGTAATAGATATAGATTGTGGCCGGAGAAACACCGGCTTCCCTTGCGATTTTGGCAACGGAGCCTGCAACAAAGCCTGTTTGGTTTACCAGTTTGACTGTAGCTTCAAAGATTGCTTCTTGTTTTAATTCGTCTCTTGTTCTCATGTTTTTAAAATAAACGATCATTCATTTATGGTCAATTGATTTACCATATCCGCCGAAATCAGGTAAAATAATGCTTGATGACTAAAAATGTTTTGTTTACCTTCAATTCTTTTTTGTAAGCATGTCCGGAAAACGAAAAATCGCTATCATCGTGCGACATGAAACGTCTCAAAAGTGTATCGGGAAAGGTTGTTTGAGAGCGTTTAACAGCTTTGAGGATTCCTTTGAAAGATATCATGGTGAAGATATTGAGCTGGTTGCGTTTTGTGATGACGGTGGTGTTACTGATGATCCAATTGAAAATCTAAAAGCACGCATTGAACAGTTTAAAAAATATGGGGTGAATACTGTTCATGTTTCAACCTGTAATCGCGCGAAAAATCCAAATTATGAGACAATGCTCGCGCTATTAGCAGAGGAGTTTGAGGTTGTGGGATACACCCATGGTTCCGCCAAACGTAAACTCTCAAGCGAGACTCAGCCAGGCGATGAGGAGCATAATAAGCTATGACTAATCCTTGGGTCTTTAGCTTATGGGGCAAAAAAAGACTCAATGGACCAATCCGCATACGATCCAACTCTAAAATCTTTATTTTTGACTCAACGATGGTTTATGTTTCAAAGCGGTCCTTCCAAAAATATCTGTAAATGGAAATCCAATCCAACGCACCGTTCAGTTGTTCGGGTACCAGGGAAATATAGTGAGTTCTACCTATGATGCGTCGCCTGATCAGTTTAGCTTTTTCCAGAATTTTGACGTGTTTGGATATGGCCGCCAGACTCATATTGTAAGGCAAGGCCAGATCTGACATAGTTACCTCTCCTTGAACCAGTGTGTGCACCAGACTGCGGCGTGTTTTATCTGCCAGTGCCAAGAAGACTGCATCCAAGGGATCCGCTTTCGAATCTACCATAAAATTTAACCGATTGGTAAAATAGTTTATTGAAAAGAAGCTTATCAAGCAAAAACAGGATAATTGAAAATGTTATCATATTCAACTAATTAGTTAAATATGATGAAAAAGAGGAAAATGCTAAAGGAAGTTGGTTGATACAGATCCGCTCGTTGAAAATTGTGGCCGATTTGCTTTGAAATGGTAATATGATGTTGAGGCGACAACAACTTGAGATTTGGGTTCCCAAAATTTTTACCACATTGCTATAATTTACAAGCATAAATTCTGTTTTTGGATCGCTTTTTGAAAGACTCAAACAACCTTCTAAGAACTCGTTTTACCATGTCAAACAAACTGCAGGAATGGACGAAAACATAGAATTAAAGGAACTGGTCAGGCTCGGTACTGAGTTAAACAATATTCATGATGTGGATATTCTGCTTGAAAGAATTCTGCATGAGGCAAGAGCCTTCGCGCATGCCGATGCCGGAACACTTTATATCCGTGAGGGGGACTTCCTGGTGTTCAGCAATGCCCAGAACGACACCTTGCAGAGTCAGTTACCTCCTGGTGACAAACTTCCCTATGTTAGTTTTAAAATTCCCATCAATCACAATTCCATTTGCGGATATGTGGCTGAAACCGGGGAGATTTTGAACATAGTGGATGTTTATGATATTCCTGCTGATGCAAAATATAGATTTGATTCAAATTACGATAAGCGAGCGAATTACCGTACCAAATCGATGTTGACCATCCCCCTGAAGTCGGGGACTGAGACGGTGATTGGCGCCCTGCAGATAATCAATTCGAAAGATGAAAACGGGGAGGTTGATCCTTTTGATGAAGATGAGGAGATGTTTGCGCATCACTTTGCTGCGACGGCCAGCATGGTGTTGCAGCGAGCCCAAATGACCAGGACTTTGCTATTACGAATGATCGATATGGCCAGGTTGCGAGATCCAAAGGAGACAGGGGCTCATGTAAACAGGGTCGGTGCCTATTCTGTTGAAATTTATGAACGTTGGGCCATGAGTAAAGGGCTTCCCAAGGAGGAGATCGACAAAAACAGGGACATGTTGAGAATGGCGGCAATGCTGCATGACGTGGGAAAAGTTGCCATTTCCGATACCATTTTGAAGAAACCAGGTCGCTTTACGGATGAAGAATATGAAATCATGAAAACACATGCCTGGACTGGCGCCCAGCTTTTTCTTGATAAGCAATCCAAATTCGACGAGATGGCAGCCCAGGTCGCAGTAGATCATCATGAAAACTGGGATGGCACCGGATATCCCGGTCATATCGACTTGAGAACCGGGGAAGCATTAAAAGCCGATGCTGACGGAAAACCGCTACCTAAAAAAGGTGAAGAGATATCCATTTATGGAAGGATTGTCTCATTGGCGGATGTATATGATGCACTTTCCTGCAGACGAGTCTACAAAAAGGCTTGGAGTGAAGAGGACGTACTGAACGAGATAAAAAAGGAGAAAGGAAAAAAATTCGATCCTGAAGTTGTGGATGCCTTTTTTAAATCGTTTGATCTACTCAAATCGATCTACACAAAATACCCTGATGAAGAATAAAATCTTGAGAATCGGCCTTTTACATCTGAGATTAAAAATACCAATTGTTTTTATTACTACTGGATTTTAATTTGTTTCCATGGCATAAAGTAGGAAACCAAACTAAAACAAGTGGTAACAAAACAACGGGGAACTATGAAATGTTTGATTGTTGAGGATAACAGGCAGGATTCTCAATTGCTTTCCAGAATGTTGATGACTTACGGAAACAGTGATTTTGCGGAAAACGGTGGTGATGCTTTTGAAATTTTCAAGCAGGCTCATGCTGCCGAAGAGCCTTATGATGTGATCTTTTTAGACATTATGATGCCCGGTATGGATGGCAATGAAGTCTTACGCAGAATCAGAGAGTGGGAGAAAAACAACCTGGGCAATGGCATTCCTGTTCAAATTGTCATGGCATCATCAAAAAGTGATACCGACACGATAATCAGCAGTTACGACGATGGTTGCCAGCACTTTTTTATGAAACCTTATGATAAAAACGACCTGTTTCTTCTCATGGAGAAAATGGGTTTTGAGAAAACCGGTTATGCTCCATGAAGATCGAAGCTGCGAGGTAAGGGCTTGTAAGATCAAGTACCTCGAAGTTTATTGAATTTTTCTTTACCGGCTGAACAAAAGGGGCAAAACCAATCCTCTGCAAAATCTTCGAATTTTGTGCCCGGAGCAATTCCTCCGCCGTCGAATCCTTCCTCTTCATCGTAAACCCATCCGCAAACTGAACATTCGTATTTACTCATTACATTCTCCGATTCCTGCAATTGTTTAAGCAAGGAGCATTTTATCACTGGCAAGTTCTTCTCCTTGTGCTTCATAAAACTTTGCCAACAAGTCATTTACCGTTAACTTTCTTTTTTCTTCGTCCCTGACATCATAGATAATTTTGCCACGATGCAGCATAATCAAGCGATTCCCCATTTGTATCGCATGCTTCATTTGATGGGTAACCATTAAAGTGGTCAGCTTTTTCTGACTAACAATGTTTTGGGTGAGATCCAAAACCTGTTGTGCGGTTTTTGGATCAAGTGCCGCAAGATGCTCATCCAATAATAGAATGTCGGGTTTCACCAAGGTTGCCATCAACATCGTTAGTGCTTGGCGTTGTCCACCGGAAAGCAGTCCGGCAGTATCGAGCAATCGATCTTCGAGACCGAGTCCCAGCTGTTTTAACTCTTCTTTAAAAAATCCACGATCCCTGGATTTTACACCAAAGCTTAATCCTCTTTTCAACCCGCGTTTGTTTGCCAGTGCCAGATTCTGCTCAATGCTGGCGTTTGCACAGGTACCGAGCAAGGGGTCCTGGAAGACCCTGGCAATTAGCCGGGCCCGTTTAAATTCAGGCCAGTTGGTGATGTTATGATTCCCAATATCGATGGTTCCGGATTCAATCGGATAGGTTCCTGCCAGGCAATTCAGGAGAGTGGATTTTCCGGCACCGTTGGAACCGATAATGGTGATAAAATCACCTTCCTTTACGGTCAGGCTGATGTCATCAATGGCCAGGATCTCGTTGACGCTGCCTTTATGAAAGTATTTGATAATATTGGAAAGTTTGATCATGTCGTCTTCAGCTTCTTTTTAATTGTGGGAGCCGTTAAAGCAATTATGACAAGAATGGCCGTAATCAGATTCAGGTCGCTGGGGCTGACTGAGAAATCACCTAACTCCAGTCCCAATGCCAAAGCAATCGCCATTCTATAGATAACAGAGCCTAACAATACAGCTATTATGGCCCTGGGGATGGTTTTATCACCTAAAATGGTTTCTCCGACAATGACGGAAGCCAAACCAGCTATAATGGTTCCCACACCCATGTTTACGTCTGCAGCCCCCTGGTTTTGGGCAATTAGAGATCCGGCTAGTGCAACCAGAGCATTGGATAATCCAACTCCTAAAATGATCATGGTGTGGGTATTGACTCCTTGGGCCGTGATCATTTGAGAATTATCCCCGGTAGCCAGAATCGACAGTCCCAACTCTGTGTACAGGAACCAGACAATGGTAATAACAATAATCAAAGCAAAGATCACAAACACAACTGTTGATGCAAGATGACCCGGAATCCCCAACGCAATCAACGGATCGAAGACTGTATCGGCTGCCAATAACGAAATGTTTGGCCCATCCATAATCCGGATATTGATTGAGTAGAGAGCGATCATTGTGAGGATGGAAGCCAATAAATGGAGAACTTTAAGCTTTGTGTTCAGGATGGCTGTTACCATTCCTGCCAGGAATCCGCCGATAATGGAAAGAAACAGAGCAACAAAAGGGCTGATTCCGCTTGTCAATGCCAATGCGGTGATTGAGGCACCGAGAGGAAGACTACCGTCTACTGTCAGATCAGGAAAATCGAGGATTCTAAACGTCAAATAGACCCCAATTGCCATGATACCGTAAACCAATCCTTGCTCCAAAGCGCCCAGGGCTGCGTACCAGGTCATGTAAGTTTTCTCGGTTTGTACATGGTTAAGAATGAAATCCCTCGCAACGATTGTGCGAGGGTAGAACGCTTCATTGCTTTTTGCTCACCGTAAATAGCAATCAAGCGTATGGTCAACTGCTACTTGAGGATTTTATCCGCCTTATCGATCATTGCCTGCGGGATTGTAACTCCCATTGATTTAGCGGCACTCATGTTGAGGTGTAAAAGCAATTGGTTTTGAGTTTCAACAGGGGTAGTTGCGGGATCGGCTCCTTCCAGAATCTTCTTGGCCATAAACCCGGTTTGATAGCCATGCTTGTAGTAATCAAAGCCCATGGCTGCTACTGCACCACGCGGAACAGAATCAACATCAGCTGCAAATATCGGAAGGTTGTTCTGTTGACCAACTTTTACGGCTGATTCAAACGCAGAAACGACGGTGTTGTCAGTTGGAATGTAAACGGCTTCCGCCTTTCCAACAAGGCTCTTTGCTGCCTGATAAACCTCACTGGATTTGGAGGCTGTAGCTTCCACTACTCTGAATCCCATATCTTTGCCGGCATCCTTGATCATTTTAACCAATACTTTGGAATTGGCTTCTCCGGAATTATAAATCACACCCAGGTTTTTTAGGTTTGGATAAAAAGCCTTCATCATTCCCATATGTTTTTTAATTGGGAGTAAATCGGAAACACCTGTAATGTTTTTTCCGGGTTTCTCCCAACTTTTCACCAAACCGGCGGAAATAGGGTCTGTCACGGCAGTAAACAGCAATGTTCGTTGCAGTTGTTTAGGAGCTTTTTTTAATGCTTGGGCGCATGCCTGGGCAGTTGGAGTTGCAATAGCCAGGATTAAATCCGGTTTTTCTCCCAGAATCTGTTGGGCAATCTGGTTAGCAGTTCCCATATTGGCCTGGGCATTGTGTACATTATATTCAACACTTACATTTTGCGCTTTTAATGAGTCCTGGAAACCCTTTAGCACTGCATCCAAAGCGGGATGTTCAACAAACTGATTGACAGATATTTTATAAGTCTTTGCTTGGACGCTAAATGCCAGACAAAGACATAATATTGTTAAAGCTGAGAGGAGTTTTTTCATATTGCCTCTTTTGGATAGGTAGAAGTGTTTCTATTTATAAGAACACGCAAAACGTGAGATTCCGCAAAATCCGCAAAAACGGACGATTGCGAAAGATCTGGACGTATCGCTTGGAAAGCATCTAGGTTTTTACAAAAACAAGCAAAAAGCAACAACATTTTTTTAAAAATTCTGATTTGATTCGGATTCAAACATGTGTTGAGTTTAGATATAATGGCAGTGTCCGGAAAAACATTAAGGAAGGAATTTTTAAAAGAGAAAACGAGATTGAAAGAGCCTTCATGCAATTTGAAATGTGTTTTTTGTGAGTTTATGTGCGAAATTCGTTTTATTTCTGTATGCTTGCCCTAACGCTTTTCGATGTATCATCTCAACAAGAAAAAGCTTGCTTAAAATATCAATAGCCTGAATTGCAAGGATAAAAAGGGGGGAAAATGCAAAAGTTTAGTCCTGAAAGAGAAATGACCAAGATTCGCAGGGAGTTCGGCGAACACGGGGGGGTTTCACCTTCTATTTCGCGATCTTCGACATTCACGGTAATGGACCCTAAAACAATGCCGGAGATTTTCACAGGTGCCAGGGGACCTCACAAAGGAGGCTGCTTTCTCTACAGTCGTCATTTCAATCCTACGGTCGATACGCTCGCCAGGGAACTGGCCGCTATGGAAGGAACAGAATCTGCAGTCTGCACAGCCAGTGGTATGGCAGCTATTTCATCAACGTTGTTGCAGATCTGTAAAAACGGGGATCACATTGTTTCCAGTGATACAATTTATGGCGGTACCCACGCTTTACTGGATCAACTCATGCCTGAAATGGGAATTGAGACCACCTTTGTGCATCCTGAAAATTTGGAGGCTTTTGAGAACTCCATTCGTCCGGAAACCAAAGTTCTTTATGTAGAGACAGTAGGAAATCCAACCTTGAAGGTGGCAGACATTCCCGGTCTTTCTAAGATTGCAAAAAAGCACGATCTCAAGCTTGTCGTCGATAACACTTTTTCGCCCATGATGATCACTCCTTCCATCATGGGAGCAGATGTCGTTATTCATTCCTTAACAAAGTACATTAATGGCGCGTCTGATGTGATAGCCGGTGTAATTTGCTGTTCCAAAGATTTTGTTTTTGAGCTGATGGATTTGCACACCGGTCGGTGCATGCTTTTGGGACCGACAATGGATGCCCGGACAGCATTTGATATTCAACAACGTTTGCCTCATCTCCGTGTTCGTATGACGGAGCATGGGCGCAGGGCAATGGCTATAAGCGAAAAACTGCAGGGGTTGAATGTCGATGTAAATTATCCCGGGCTGACTTCACATCCTCAACATGAGTTGATTACTTCGATGATTAACGAGGGGTATGGGTATGGCGGTATTTTTACCATCAATTGTAACAGTACGCAAAAAGCGGAAGAATTGATGGATAAACTGCAGAACAAAGAACGTTTCGGACTAATCGCCGTGTCTCTGGGTTACTTTGACACATTGATGAGTTGTTCAAGCAGTTCAACCTCTTCTGAAATAGCCCAGGAAAAACAAAAACGCATGGGACTGTCTCCCGGTCTGGTCCGTCTCTCTATCGGAATCACCGGTACATTGTCGGATAGAATGGACCAACTGGAAAGAGCTTTGCGGGAAGTAGGCATGATCTAAGATTGACGAAGCAAGGGTACAGTCCTATAATTATTCGAATCAGACAATTAAGTATCTTCGGGGCAGGGTGAGCGAACCACTCGCAATTCCCGACCGACGGTAAATCTGCATGATAAGATGAGCCCGTGAGCAGCAACTGAATGGTAAAAAGAAAACCCGAATCGTTTTACCACATTAATGAACGTTGTTGTTGATTCAGTGAAAATCTGAAGCCGACGGTACAGTCCGGATGGGAGAAGAGAACTTAAGCGAAATATTCCAACTTGGAACGACGGCATGACCGGCTGGTTTTATACGGCCATGCCATGGAAAAGCATATTGCCCCGAATGTCTTGTATCCGACACTCGGGGTTTTTTTTTGGGGGGGGGACAACAACTCCGGATTAGACAGAAACTTGAATGGAAACTTCATGAATTCACCAACAGATATTTCTGAGCCTGTAACAAAGCAAAAATCCGGGATTTCCAAATGGCTTCAGGGGTACGGGCTTGGTTTGATTGCCTTACCATTCGGAACGGTTTTGCTGATAGGTATTTGGCACCTGGTCGTCAAGATTGGTGATTATCCGGCTTTCATTTTACCCGATCCCTTAAGTGTGTTCGCAGAACTGAAACGGATTACCCTGAATGGAGTATTATGGATGCACATCAACGCCACCCTGCAGGAAATGGCAGGTGGATTGTTATTGGGACTGGGAGTGGCGACGGTGTTGGGATATTTACTGGCAAAAAGCCCGTTGCTTGAACGCCTGGTGGGCCCTTATATTGTTGCTTCTCAATCGATCCCGGCCATTGCCATTGCTCCTTTACTGATCATTTGGTTTGGTACGGGGAAGCTGAGTAAAATCCTGATTTGTGCGCTTGTGGTGTTTTTCCCGGTTCTGGTGAATACCATTGTAGGAATTCGGTCTGTGGATACAGGACTAAAAACGTTGATGCGGTCTCTGCATGCCAGTCGCTGGCAGACATTTATTATGCTGGAAATCCCGGCATCTCTGCCGGTTCTGCTGGGAGGATTAAAAATCGGGGTAACCCTGTCCGTGATTGGAGCCGTTGTTGGTGAGTTCGTTGGCGCAGATCGTGGGTTAGGGTATTTAATCAATCTGGCAAAGGGATTGTTTAATACTCCCCTGATGTTTGCGGCACTTATTGTACTCACTGCCATCTCCCTTTCATTATATCTGTTGATAACCGGACTGGAAAAATGGCTTCTCGATTGGCGCAACTGAATGCCGGGAAATGAACAGGTTATATGAAAGCCTGGTAGAATAAACAGACTGTGTCGTAATGGAAGAATCTATGATTTTTCCAAGTTTAATCGACGTTTAGTCACACTTGTCACTCCGGGCTTGCAGACTGTGTCGTAATATAAAAATCTATGTTTTTTCCAAGAACCGTAGGATGGGTAACTCCGTTACCCATCGGGTGGAATGTGATCAAAAGCC
>JANQLH010000233.1 GCA_028280735.1 SAR324 cluster bacterium
AAACAATGGTGTAATACATGGCCGCCATGTAGTGAAAGAAAAAGTGTCCGATTGCAGAAAATGTCAGTGCCAATCTACTGGATTTGTCGCTCATGCTCATTCAAATTAGTCTAAAGGTCCTTCCAAACCCTGGTTGAATATCAATTCCATCCCCTGGTCCGGATATGTTTTACAAATGCCTGTTACAAGAGCCGGGTCATTTTAATTTGATCATTTTTTTCGCTCGACACCGTCGCTCGATCACAAGCTCCCCTATTGTTGGAATACGGTGCTTTGGGAATGCTTGAACAATGGTTTATTTTTTTGATTCTCTTCTGCAACAATGTGGTGAAGTGTATCACCTTGTCAACATGAGTTCTCCGATCAAATCCCCGGTCACCGGGATAATAAAAAAGCTTTTCAAGGAACCTCGGACAGGCTTCCCGCCATAACTGTCTTTTCATTCTTTTGGACAACCGGCCCGGAAATGGATTGGTTACGGGCGGAAAATTGGGAGACGGGTAAAAACCGGTAGCGGTGAACACCGGGAAAACGAAGGGAAGAATCAACAATGGCGGCATCGGCAAGCGCGTCTCAGAACGATCGATCCGCTAGTCAGACAGCTGGTCTTTGAAGATCTGATTAGTGGGATTGTTGGCCAGATTTCTCTGCATATAGACAGCGGATTCATTGCCTTTGTAGTAATTATTCTTGATATGAATTTCCTTGTAGCCAAGAGCTTTATAAAACTCCCTTGCCCCGGGATTGCTCAATCGGACTTCAAGGCAAACCCTTGAATTTCCTTCAAGGATCGCTGAATTCTCAATATACCGCATTAAACTGGTTCCAACACCAGTACGTTGATAGAGTGGTTCTACGGCAAGTAAATTCAAATGTGCTTCCAAAGCCCCGTATTCTGCAATGATCCCTGCAACAACCCTGTCATCGGACCGACCAACGAGTACCAAAGAATCAGGATTTTGAATTTGCCGGATAACCCGCATGGGACTCCAACTCCAACCCGACATCCCCGATTCTACGTAGTGCTTGGAAAGTAATGCAATAAACTCTGCATCATCGGAATCTGCCAGATCCAGGGTTACATTTTTTAGGTCCGACAAGTCAGGATAAATAGTTTTAAAAATGTCCACGGCTTCAGTCCTTTTGGCAAGTTACCAACATTTGTCGAATCGATTTTTTTCTACTCCATCATATACATTAATAATAATCGAATTGATTAGTTAAATAAAGAAGCAGTTTGCTTTGCCGGAATGAATTTGAGAACTGCTTTGCTGTTAAATCAGAGCTCTAAGTCTAAATCAGATAATCCTTGATGCACTGAAATGATAAACAGTAAAATTGTTTATAAAGGGAGAACAGAAAGACTCATTCTGTTGACGAGGACTGGGCTTAATCGATTATTGTGAACTCGCAGGAGAAAACCGATGACAATTTCAATGTATGATGCTTCCGTACCTGTTTTCACTCAAATGTTACAAGCCCTCTTGAATATTTTAAAAAAAGCGGATGCTTATGTTAACAGCAACAAAATTGATCCCAAAGCATTGATCCAGGCTCGTTTGTATCCGAACATGCTTCCCCTGTCCGCACAGGTCCAGATAGCCAGTGATACGGCAAAAGGAAGTGCAGCCCGCTTGGCAGGATTTGAACCGCCCGTTTACGAAGACAATGAATCGACCTTCCCGGAACTCATTGAAAGGGTGTCTAAAACCATTGAGTTTTTAAAAACCGTCAGCAAAGAAAAGGTAGACGGCTCCGAGAACAATCAAATACAGTATCCGCATCACGGTCAGACTGCCACGATGGAGGGATTACCATATCTGTTGCATCGCTCGTTACCTAATTTTTTCTTTCATGTGACCACCGCGTATGCGATTTTGCGGCACAATGGTCTGGAACTCGGGAAATCCGACTATATCGGAACTGTCTAGCTGCAAGTGTTTGGAGTTGATTTAATACAAACTGCCCCGGGGAATGATTGTCAATAAGAAAGCCAAATTTTCCGAAGAAGAACCATTATGTCGGAAACAAGGATACAAGCTGCTCTTTCCTTGATTTGGCAAAAGGCCTCGGCATTGCAACGATCAAACCTGAGCAGGGAACATTGTATCTTAAGCGGCAAGAGAACGGTTAAAACCGGCTTGGTTCATGTTATAAGCGATACCTGTTTCCCGGTTTGAGGAAACAGGTACAGATTTCCCAGGATTCGTCCTATCACGAAAACGATTGCCGCTGCCGTGACACCCACCGTATTGAAATAACCCGTCAGAATAAACAATCCCGTAATAATCGTTACGACTTCAATTACCGTGGCTATGGAGATATAGGTGGTTTTGCCGCTGTAAACCAAAACTCCCCATTGAAAGGTGATGATCACTGACAATGCGGGCATAACGGCAAGTATCTTCAGGGGAAGATAGGCAAATTCCGTTAAATAGAGATCCAGGCCGGAAACATAATGAAACCAAATGGTTGAAAGTGGTGTAAAAGCGATTGTCGACAAGACCGCAACCAGACACAGACCAATCACCATCGCGAATTGGAGTAACTTGTTTAGATTTTCCTTACTATCCTTGATCAGGGCAATCACGGCTTCCTGATAGGAAAGTCCAACGGCGCGAAAAACAAACACCAATGAATTGATAACCGGGAGTACAGCCAGGGATTCTATGGGAAACCTGCTTTTTCCCATGAAGAAGGTGACCATGGGATGAACACCCAAAGTGAGGATCGTCATGGCTGCCAGAGGATAGTAAAATTTAACGATATAGCCATAGCTCAGTTCGTGGTCGTTTGTGAGTTCAGTTTTTCGCTGATTTTTGATGTCGGCAACCGGTTTTCTGGCCATCAGGGATATGGCAATCAGTTCCGCGATGACTCCCATTGAAAGTGCGGCGGCACCCGTGTAGGCTCCTTCGAGTTCGAAGCGAAATAGAACGAGTGCCGTAACTGCCATTGTTACCAACCTTACCAACGTTCCATACGTGATTCGCCTGGTTAATCCCCGTACGATCAGCACCCCTTGGTAAAACCTTCTAAATCCGATTGCTGCAGGCCAAGGTAATAATAACATCAATGCCACATGGATCAAGTCGGCTACTCTTTCCGGAATCCCAATCAAATCCTGTATCATGAACCTGAAAACGGGCGGGATCAGCATAAAAAGCATGCATGCCGTAATAGCCAGGTTCAATGCGGTCACGAATCGCTGTAGTTTTCTAAAGGAATGCTTGTCTTTACACAAAGCGGTGGTCGCAGCCGTTATGCTGATAATTGGGGCTTCAAAAATCAAGGCAAAAGAAAACGCTACTCCATGGGCGGCAAGGTTATACTTTGCATCAGCCAGCCTTGCCATGACTGCAGCTACAAAAGGTCCTTCAACTGCCATCATTAACCACGACAATGACAATGGGAACCAAAAGACAAAGATTTTTTTAAAACTCAGTTCGGTTTTCAATGCAGGGTAAGGATTATTGAAATGCCTTGATCAAGGTTGAATTGGTTGATGTTTTCTTCCTTAGTTATATTACTATGTTGAATTAGCTTGCAGTGCGAATGTGTGCGATAGTTAATCAACATCATCTGTTTTCAAAGGTGTCTCCGTTTACGGTTTGAAGAACTGTGTTCACCGGGTGTCGCAGAATCAAACGGTTTATCCGAAATCGGTTATTTTATTAGTAATAATATCAGCATAGTGTTCCATGCTTTCCTTCCTTGCTGCTTCAGTTCGATGTTTGCCGCGCTCGATTAAAAAATCCCCAAAGGTGTGATAAAAGAGGTATACTTTTTAAAGAATTGAGCGTTTTTGTTCAAAATGAGTTCCTCTTGCAGGAATACATGGCTTTTCGCTAATCAAAGCTACGCAAAATGAAAATCAAAAAGAAGCTGGTCGACCTGATTTACCTGGATAGCCACAGGCTGGATAAGGATCTGAAAAAGGAATATCGAGCGAGGATCAACACCTGGATGGAATGGATTAATTCCATGCTGGAAAAAGTGGTTGATGAAGAGATCTATGTTGATGAGCAATCCGAATACTTTATGGCAAACAGCTTTTTGAAAAGCTTTCTGGCCAAACGATTAGACTGGGTGTTGGAGTCGGTGGACAATACCGAGTTACGCAACAAGTATTTACTGGCGTTGCCTCCATTTAACCAAACAGGCAATGTGAAACAGTTTTTCCTTCATTTTTTTCAGTTTAGGGACAGGCCCGAGCAGAAAACACTGGAGTTCAAATATTTAAACAAGTCGGAAAGAGAAGTAAGAATTTTATGGGATATCAATAAGCTGGTCAAAACGTTACAAACCATCTCCGTGTTACAAAAAAACATTTCAGGACCCAACCCCTTTATCACTTCGTTCACTCGCACCGATGTTGTCAACAATCTGAATGCGCTTAAAAAAGCATTAACGCTGATGGTCAAAATCTGTATTAAACAGGAATATCATGACGAGATTTTCAGTGAGTTTCCCATAGACTGTTTTGAAGCTGATGCAATCCTGAAAAGAAAAGAATCGGAAAATTATTACGCTAACGATGTAGTTCTGGAAAAATTTGATTATCGGAACTACTTTTTCCACATATACTTCCGCTCCAGCTTGAAGGCGATTTATAAAGGTAAAGACTTAACCTTTAAGTTCAATTACCTGGATTATGAAATAGTCCGGCAGGAATTTCTTATTCATTGGATCAATCAAAGACTCATCAATAATCCCAGGAAATGGGAGATCCTGGACAACTACACCATGGGACGCAAAACGTTTTCTGAAGTTATCGAAAAAACGCCGGAGTTGGAAATAACCTTGCTAAAACGATTACCAAAAAACATTTTTGATGACCTGATGGCCGAAGTAAATGAATCTATTCAAAATAAAGAGGACCAAGCTCCCATCGATCCGATGTCTGAGAAATTTGGTGAGTTTTCCAAGCAGTTTATCCTTTTTGAAAAAGCCAAGGAGCTGGCCCAGAAATCGATTCAGGCCATTCGCAAGTACCTGAGAAAATCGGACATACCGGAACCGTCCTGGAAAAACATGGTTCCGAACGATGAACTTGCTGGTGAATCTGAAGACAACGACGAAACACTTGAAACCCAATACAATATTAAGATACTGAAAAAAAAGGAGATCGATTATCCACATTTCTGCGAAGTCAATTCCGAGTTTTCAAAACAAATCGCATTGTTGCAGTCAAAGATGCCGCCGGCAGAACATACCAAATTTCAGAAAACGGTTAGCGAATATCTTTCTAAAATCAGTGAAAGTGTCATTATTAAACGAAGAACTCCAAGACACGAGTGGGCAGTAAATTATCAAATTCAGGAAAAGTGGGGCGGAATAGAAAACAACCAACTTTTAATTCTGGGAGCTGAGGTAAAAAGAAAACAATTAAGTATGGGATACAGTTCCGGAAATGACGAGGATTTTGAATTCAGAACTTACTTCGTTTACGGCTCCGAAGAGAAACTTATTGAGATGGGAAATCCTGTTGAAACCCGAAAAGCGCGAAACAAGACCTACCACATTTACAATTTCACAGTTCCCTCGGTTATCAACAAAGTCATGAAGCTGGTTGAAGAAGTCACCAAAAGCTGAATCTATGTTAGTTGTTAGTTGTTAGTTGTTAGTTGTTAGTTGCTAGTTGCTAGTTGTTCCAGTCTTATCTGCATGCAGAAAAAGCTCAGCCTGTTTTTTTCAGGACTGAGCTTTTTTTTCACCTAACTACTAACGCCCTCTTTAGCAGCCGAAAACGGGTGGAGCGGTTTAATACTTAAAGGTCATTACTCCCGCCTGGATACCGGCAGCGGGACATGCAAAGAGGCAATTGTCGCCTCTTTTCAAGCGACCTTCCTTTTTTGCCAGATGCATTGCCAGCGGCAGACTCGCCGACGCCACATTTCCATATTCGGAAAAATAGGGCTCATGACCGTCACGATATTTAACATCCGATTCTTCCAGAATTTCCACAATGGCAGTGTTCACCCAGGTTCCCACATCATGATGGAGAATCTTGTCAAAGATGCAATCCTTCCAGGAATCCTGGGCAAATATTTCTGCCATTAATTCCGACATCACCTTTCGTCCGGTATTAAGAAGTCGGGCCGAGTGGCTGTAAAGCTGGTATCTGTCACCAACAGCGTGGTTCAGACCAATATTACACACACTATAATCTCCTTCGGACATTTTGTTGAAAAAACGCATATGTTTGTCGTCGTCCATGTATTCCGGTTCTTCGGTAGCTTCCAGTACGATTGCACCTGCAGCGTCTCCAATGGTGCATGATGCCAGCTTCCATTTTAGTTCGTCCACGGTCTTGCATGTGAAATTGGCCCAATCGAAGCTACGCTCACCTGCGGCAATCAGGATCTTTTTGTAGACACCGGTTTTAACCAAGGCGTCAACCATTTCAATCGACTTAAGAAAGCTGGTGCACGCATCCTGTGTATCAATCACATTAGCGTTTTTAGCCTTTAAATCATTTCTGAGGACATGCGATGTTGCGGGTTCGACAAATGCCTTGGACATACCCGTGAATATAATCAGATCAATTTCATTTGCTTGAACCCCGGCATCTTCCAAGGCAATCTTGGATGCTTCCAGGGCAATATCGGTGCAATATTCATCTTCATGGCACCAATGTCGGGTTTTGTTTCCGGCTTTTTCAATTTTTTCTTTGGCTTTTTGCATGAAAGCCGGGAGTTCTTCGGGATCTAAGTAGGGAGAGCTTTTTCTTTCCAGCAGGTTTAAAACATGATCATTGGTAATGATTCTTTCCGGTGCATAAGCTCCTACACCAGATATTTTCGTTACTAATCGCATAACCAGTTTCCTTTTTATAGTTTTTTATTACAATATAGAATCGACATCTGACCGGTTAAGGTTCGATCGCTTTGGAAAAATTCTATATATTGACTGCAAAAACAGAATAAGGGGCGTCTAATTTGACCTCTACAGCTTTTTCACATTTGTTGTTAAATGTTGAAAAAAAGTTCATTAGTAGGAAATACTTTTGAAAGAGGTAATCTGGATTAGATTTTAGTGAGAAGGAAATGTCAAAGAATGAGATCAGGATTTTTATTATTTAAATCAATGCTGTTTAAAAATGAGTTGTCTCCCACATTTGTATAGAATAAAAGGGGCTACAGCTATTTTCTTGAATTTATAAGCTACCAAAAAGAAAAATTTACTATTAGAATAAAAGTTTAAGGATTAAAAGAGACATTTTGGTCTTTTACATAAGCCATCAGTAAAAGGATGAACCACTTTACGGAAGGAAAGTGAAGAGAGTCCAATTGATCCTGGACTTTGCATGGAGCACTGGCTTTTAGTTTTGTTTCAACAGTCTTTCTGGAGAAGATGATATGACTGAAAATGCTAAAAGTGAAGATATCGACCCCTTGGAAACCAAAGAGTGGCTGGAAGCCCTGGAATCGGTCTTAAAAGCAGATGGACCGGAAAGAGCACATTTCCTGCTGGACAAACTGGTAGAAAAGGCACGCAGATCAGGCGCCTACTTAAGATACAGCGCCAACACAGCCTACCTGAATACAATTCCCATTAATAAAGAGGAAAAACATCCGGGAAATTTTGAGTTGGAATCAAAAATCATGGCGTTGATTCGTTGGAATGCAATGGCCATGGTTGTCCAGGCGAATTCGGATTCGGGAGTTGGCGGACATATCGCGAGTTTTGCTTCTTCGGCTGCTCTTTATGAAGTCGGGTTCAATCACTTTTTTCATGCTCCCTCGGAACAACATGGAGGGGATCTGTTATACATTCAGGGACATTGTGCGCCTGGAATCTATGCTCGCTCCTTTTTGGAAGGCAGGCTTTCAGAAGAGCAACTCCATGGATTTCGCAGGGAAATAAGCCGTAATGGTATCTCTTCCTACCCTCATCCCTGGTTGATGCCGGATTATTGGCAGTTTCCCACCGTATCCATGGGCTTGGGTCCTATGACAGCCATCTACCAGGCTCGCTTCATGAAATACCTCGAAAATCGGAATTTACTGAAAAACGAAAACCGAAAGGTTTGGGCGTTTATCGGAGATGGGGAAATGGATGAACCGGAATCATTGGGTGCTCTTTCTCTCGCTTCCCGTGAAAAACTGGATAACCTTATTTTTGTGATTAACTGCAACTTACAGCGCCTCGACGGCCCGGTAAGAGGCAACAGCAAGATTATTCAGGAATTGGAATCCGATTTTCACGGTCATGGTTGGAACGTTATCAAAGTAATCTTTGGGTCAAAATGGGATGGCCTGTTTGAAAAGGATCACACTAATCTACTTCGTGATCGACTGGAAAAGGCAGTGGATGGTGATTTTCAAAATTATATCGCCAGGGGTGGAGGTTATACGCGGGAGCATCTGTTTGGTAATGCGCCTGAACTGAAGGAAATGGTTGCCGGTATGTCCGATGAAGATATCTGGCGACTCTATTTCGGCGGTCATGATGTTCAAAAAGTATATGCTGCCTATGCCAGTGCGGTTAAACACAAAGGCGAACCGACCGTTATCCTGGCTAAGACAGTAAAAGGTTTTGGAATGGGGATTTCAGGCGAGGGGCAAAATATAACGCATCAACAAAAGAAATTGGGAGAAAAGGCGCTCAAGTCATTCAGAGATCGGTTTAAAATTCCCATTTCAGATGATGTGATTGCAGATACGCCGTTTTTTAAGCCGGCTGAAGACAGTCCTGAAATGATCTATCTAAAAAAACGCAGGGAAGACCTGGGTGGTTTTTTACCTCAACGGACAGCTTCCAAAGAGTCATTGATTATCCCCGAGCTTGAGGCTTTTGAAGGGCAACTAAAAGGTACCGGAAATCGTTCAAATTCAACTACCATGGCGTTTGTCAGAATTTTGAATATGCTGTTGCGGGATCGCCACCTTGGAAAATACGTGGTTCCGATTATATCGGATGAAGCCAGAACTTTCGGAATGGAGGGGATGTTCCGACAATATGGTATCTACGCCTCCAGCGGTCAGCTTTATGAACCAATGGATGCGGACCAGGTAATGTATTACAGGGAAGATCAGGATGGACAGATCCTGGAAGAAGGCATTACCGAGGCCGGTGCATTTTCTTCCTGGATCGCAGCCGGTACATCCGGGCATAATCACGGTGTCCAGATGATTCCTTTCTATATTTTTTACTCGATGTTTGGTTTCCAACGATGCGGTGATCTTGCGTGGGCAGCCGGCGATGCCCAGGTAAACGGATTTCTGATTGGCGGCACCTCCGGACGGACAACCCTGGAAGGTGAAGGTCTCCAGCATCAGGACGGTCATAGTCATCTCTTGTCTTCCACTGTTCCAAACTGTATAAGCTACGATCCAAGCTATGCGTATGAGCTTACTGTGATTTTGCAGGATGGACTGCGAAGAATGTATCGCAATCGAGAGAAGGTGTTTTATTACATCACCGTGATGAATGAAAACTATCCTCATCCTCCGATGCCGGAAGGCGTTGAAGAGGGAATTCGCAGGGGAATCTACCTTCTGAAAAAAGGTGCGGAGGGGAAAAAGCTATCCGTCCAATTGTTCGGTTCCGGTGCTATATTGCGAGAAGTGTTGGAGGGGGCGAAACTGCTGGAGGATGAGTTCGAAATAAGCGCAACAGTATGGAGTGTTACCAGTTTTACGGAGTTGAGAAGGGATGGACTGGAGATAGATCGCTTCAACCTTCTGCATCCTGAAGCGTCACCCAAAAAGTCTTATCTTGAGCAGGCCTTAAGCTCCCATCCGGGTCCGATAATCGCTTCTACCGATTATATGAAAGCGTATGCGGATCAACTCAGACCGTTTATTTCACGAAGATACGCTGTATTGGGGACCGACGGATTTGGACGCAGTGATGACCGTACGTCGTTGAGGGCCCATTTTGAAGTGGATCGACATTACATTGTTTTAGCCGCATTGAAAAGTCTGGCTGATGAAGGAGACTTGCCACCTTCCGCAGTATCCGACGCAATGGAAAAATATAACATAGATCCGGATAAACCTTCTCCAGCTAAATTCTAACCGACTAATCACATTCATTCGAGAGGTATAAGGTGTCAACATTAAAGGAAATTAAAATTCCGGATATCGGAGATTTTGAAGATGTTGAAGTTATTGAGATTATGGTTGCTCCGAACGACACAGTTTCCGTGGAAGATCCGCTGATCACATTGGAAAGTGACAAGGCTACCATGGATATCCCGTCTCCCTTCAATGGAGTGGTAAAACAGATCACTGTCGAAGTGGGGGCCAGGGTTTCCGAAGGAACTCCCATCGCAACCATTGACGTGTCGGAAGACCCCCAAACCGAACAGAAAGACCAGGTAGTGGAATCTTTACCGGAACAACAGCAACCGCATCAATCTCCAAAAGCGGCGAATCAATCCGTATCCGAGCCATCCAAACCCGAAGGAGATTTTGCTGCTCATCCCCACCCATCAGAAGCCCTTGTTACATCAAAGTTGAACTTTCACGCCGGACCTTCGGTTCGTAAACTGGCCAGGGAACAAGGTATCGATTTGAGTGAGGTGAAAGGCAGCGGCAGAAGAGGCCGGATAACGGTCGAAGATGTGGAAAGCTTTGCCAAGGTTCCCAAAGAAAAGAAAGCGGAAAAAGCGGACGGATTCCAATTGCCTTCGGTACCAGCCGTCGATTTCAGCAAATTTGGTGAGATTGAGGTCCAACCGATGAAAAGAATCCAGAAAATTTCATCTAAAAACCTGCATCGCAACTGGATAACCATTCCGCATGTGACACATTTTGACGAAGCTGATGTCACGGATCTGGAGGAGTTCCGCAAGAAACACAACGAAGCTGCCAAAGAGAAAAGTGATCGGCTGACCATGATGCCGTTTCTTTTTAAAGCCATTGTCAGCGGCTTGAAGACATTTCCGACTTTCAACTCCTCTTTGGATCAGGAAGGCGAAAACCTGGTGATAAAAAAGTATTTTCACATCGGAATGGCTGTGGATACCCCCAATGGATTGTTGGTCCCGGTGATAAAGAATGTCAATCAGAAGGGGCTTGTGGAACTCGCACAGGAAATGAGAGAAATCACGGTCAAATCTCGTGAAGGCACGATTAAAAGGGATGAGATGCAGGGAGGCTGTTTTACGATATCAAACCTGGGTGGTATTGGCGGTACCAATTTTACTCCAATAGTAAATGCACCTGAAGTTGCCATCCTGGGAGTTCCAAAGGCGGGCATTAAACCGATTTATCAGGATGGGCAGTTTGTGCCGCGCTTGATTCTGCCATTGTCCCTTTCCTATGATCACCGGGTGGTGGATGGAGCTTTAGCTGCCAAATTCCTGGCCCATGTCTGCGAATTGTTAACCGATATTCGAAAGATGTTGTAGAAAAAATGAATGTGGGTAACAGAGTTACCCATCCTACATTGGCGTGAGATTTGGGTATATTTGTAGGGTGGGTTAAGGAACATAGCGACGAACCCACCAACCCAAAATGAACGAAACAGCTCAATTGGAGTTAGAGCTAGAATTGATGGGTAACAAAGTTCCCCATCCTACAATTTCAAGAGCACCACGGTCGTTAACGTGCACGTTTACGGGGACGAGCACGAGAACAATGTAAAATAGCATAAAAAGGATCATTATGAAAAAAACTACTGAAGTCCGCATTCCCAACATTGGCGATTTTGAAGAAGTTGTTGTGATCGAGGTGATGGTTTCTGTCGGCTCGGAAATCAAAAAGGAAGATCCGCTGATTACCCTTGAAAGTGACAAAGCTTCCATGGACATTCCCTCCCCATGCGATGGCGTGGTAAAGGAGGTATTCATCAAGGATGGGGATGCCGTTTCCGAAAACACCCTGATCATGAACGTGGAGGAGGAAGTAAGTGGAGATCAAACTCAGTCAAAGGAAGACAGCAGGCCAACCGGGGAAGCTTCTGCTGTCACTGCGGAAGCTGACCAAGTCGCTAAATCCGATGCGGATTTACACGGAGAAATGGTTGTTTTGGGCGGTGGCCCCGGTGGTTATACCGCAGCTTTTCGTGCAGCAGACCTGGGTAAAAAGACGATATTAATTGAGAATTCTCCCAATATGGGGGGTGTATGCCTGAACGTCGGCTGTATTCCCTCAAAAGTATTATTGCACATGGCGAAAATAGTAGATGAAGCCATGGAAGCTGACAAACTGGGAATCACTTTTAAAGCACCGGAATTGAATATTGATAAAATGCAAACCTGGAAAGGCGATGTGATATCACAATTGGTGGGCGGACTTACCAACATGGCAAGTCAACGAAACATAACGGTTGTGAAGGGAACAGGAACTTTCATCTCCCCGAATGAAATCAAGGTAACCGGGGAGGGGCCCGATAAGCTTGTCAGCTTTGATAATGCCGTTATCGCCGTTGGCTCTCATCCGATCATGATTCCCGGGTTTCCGGAAGATGAAAGAATTGTGGACTCAACCGGGGCGCTTTCTCTAAAAGAGATACCAAATCGTATGCTGATTATTGGCGGTGGGATCATCGGACTGGAAATGGCTACGGTTTATCATGCCCTGGGATCTGAAGTAACCGTTGTCGAAGCAAAAGAACAGCTTATTCCGGGAGCCGACACGGATCTGATTCGACCGTTGCATACTTACGTAAAAAAGAAGTTTAAGAACATCTTGCTGGAAACAAGTGTTAGCGCATTAATCCCGGAGGATTCGGGTATTAAAGCAGAATTTGAAGGTAAGAATGCCATTGCCGCCGAAGAGTATGATATTGTTCTGGTTGCCGTAGGAAGAAGACCCAATTCGAAAGGTATAGGTCTCGAAGACGCCGGGGTGGAAATTGATGGTTTTGGTCATATTAAGGTCGATCATCAACTTCGGACCAACATTAACCGGATATTTGCCGTCGGAGATATTGTCGGGGCACCGATGCTGGCGCATAAAGCCTCGTATGAAGGAAAGATAGCCGCTGAAGTGGCCGCAGGGTTGAACTCTTCATTTGATGATGCCGTCATTCCCTCGATCGCGTATACCGACCCGGAAATAGCCTGGGTGGGTTTGACAGAGCGGGATGCCAAATCTAAAAACCTTGATTTTTCCAAGGCTGTGTTTCCCTGGTCTGCCAGCGGACGCTCACTGACAATGGGAAGAAAAGAAGGTAAAACCAAAGTGATATTTGACAAAGCCACAGGAAGAGTTATTGGTGCCGGGATCGTTGGTTCCAACGCCAGTGAGTTAATAGCTGAAATGGTGTTGTCTATTGAAATGGGGTGTAACGCTGAAGATTTGAGCCTGACTGTCCATCCGCACCCGACGTTGGCGGAATCCATATCTTTTTCCGCAGAGATTTTCGAAGGCACCATTACGGATCTATATCTGCCGAAGAAAAAATGAAATCAATATTCTCAGCCGCAATTCTTGGTATTGCAGCAAGCTCTGTTTTCTCTTTTACTTTGCTGCCATACGGCAACCAGGCTTATGCCTGCTGATGGGGGAAAACAGAGGCCAAAAGGGTTGCTTCAATGCTTTTCAATGAACAAGCCATTGAGATTGTGTCTCAACATATAAATCGATATGGCAGTCGCATGCTGATGTAACAAAAAGGATTTGGCCAGACCGGGGTTTAAACGCTGTGCTTCTTCCGTCTACCCAAAAACAGCATCAGGAGATATCCCTGAAGATTTCGTCTTTTTCCCTGTCTGTCATGTCGCTGAGAAAACTGGTAGCCAGGTTCATAATCTCTTCAGGGGATAATCTTTGAAGTCGGTTGAGGGTTATCTTCCCGTTTTTCGACCCCCAGGCCATGGCTTTGGAAATGATGTGTTTTTTCTGATGAGGATTGAGACTATCCAGGTTTACTTGCTGACCCGGGTTTTGGGGATGAACGGGAAACCCGCCGGGATCTGGTGGAACCAGTGATCCCAGATGATGAGAATCTCCGCCCTCAACCCTTGCGACTCCGCGGATCATGCCCAGCAAGTCTTTGATTTTTGAAATTTGAGCAGAGGACAGATTATCTTCCAGTTCCACCGTGATTGTCGCCATATGCCATTCGCAAAAGAGTAAGCTTGATTGCCGGATTCGAGGAGTGTTTATAGATCATAACCTAACCACAAAACTTCACTTAGTCCAATGAATCCTCTGGCGCTTTTACTCGGGACAATTCATTCTTCACCATTATCTTCTGCTGACTAACATGAAATCGATCCGCTTACACCAGTACCCTATTAATCCTCGGTACATTAGCTTGAAGCAATGGCATACTCCGCAGGAACGAAAGAAAATAACCGGGTTTTTGGACAACGGGAAAAATGCATCCTTTTAGAGTCACAATCCCGTATGGATAACATTGATGCCTCACAAGGTTATTTTGATCAAACGAAACTGTAGAGGCAACCAGGGCAAATCGATTCAAGAGCATGATTAATTCCTTGAACTACAAATGGTTTTTACCTATCCTTTTTAAGGAATAAATAATTAGTGCCTGAACGAAAACCAATTTAATCCATACCAAAATGCTTTAAACATTCAACGATCAGCTCTCAGCCGGTTTTTTACTTTTAATTGTTATGTCTTCAGCTGAACGTTGAAAACTGGTGGCTGACAGCACATTAATCTTCAAGCTGATATCCGGCATCTGGCATTGGGCTGGATAAGGGGTTAGCGACTTTCCGTTCAAGCACTAATTAGCTGATTGACTGCTTTTTGTCTTGACTTCAATAAACCATCACTCCGCAAATTCTTGAGTTGAGAAAAAACACAATGTCTAAAAAAGGAGAATCCAATGCAATATAAGAAACTGGGAAATTCGGGATTGATTGTCAGTGAACTGTGCATGGGAGCAATGACTTTCGGCAGGGAGACGCCAAAAGAGGAAAGTTTTCGGATGTTGGACATGTATGTGGAATCCGGCGGTAACTTTATTGATACGGCAAATGTTTATTCAAAAGGTGTCTCCGAGGAGATTCTGGGGGAATGGCTGAAAAAACAAAAGCGAGATGAGTTTGTCATTGCCACCAAAGTCAGGTTTCCCATGGGTGATAAGCCCAACCAATCCGGATTGGGAAGAAAACACATAACGGAGTCACTGGAAGCCAGTTTAAAAAGAATGAACACCGATTATACGGATGTTTTTTATGCTCATGCCTGGGACGACAATACTCCGCTGGAAGAAACAATGGAAACCTTTAGCGATCTTGTCAAACAGGGTAAAATCAGGCATGCAGCAGTCAGTAATTATGGCGCCAGACATGTTCAAAAGGCTGTAGATTTCAGCACTTTTAAGGGATACACTCCCTACATAGCTCTGCAGGCAAAATACAACCTGGTGATTCGGGAACCGGAGTGGGAATTGCTTCCGGTATGTGAGGAAAACGGACTGGGATTCGTTGTCTGGGGACCGCTTTTTGGAGGCTGGTTAAGTGGACGTTACCAAAGGGGTATGACAGAACCACCGGAGGGAAGGATAAAGGAAGCTGAAAAACAGGACTGGTTTGAAAAATGGTCAAGGTACAATGTGGAAACTACCTGGAAAATTATCGATAAATTAATGGAAATCTCCGCCCGACGGGGTAAAAGTCCTGCCCAGGTGGCATTGAACTGGTTGTTGAACAAAAAACATGTTACTTCGCTTATTCTTGGGGCCAGTAAATTAAGACATCTGGAAGATAACCTGGGTTGTATTGGTTGGAGTCTGAATCTGGAAGACATGACAGTGCTTGATGAGGTTTCGGAAATCGAAAAACCCTATCCTTATGATTTTCTGGAAATGGTGAAGGGAGTTTAGGATGACAGCAGGTGAATGTGTCGATGGAGGCGATAACACGGAATCTCGTCTCCACTAGGTCACTGATCGCAACAAACCAAGGTGGCGAGAGTCGTGTACGGCTGTCGCCAGAACAGACCGAATTTGAATAATAAAAGGATTCTACCGGTGGCAGAACCATTAAAAACCAAGTACCCTCCGGTAGAAGAAGCAACCGTGATCAGAAGTCGTTATGATATTGGGCAAATAATATCAAAAACTATTCCACCAAGTATTCTCTCAAATCAAAACTGCTGAATATAGATGAATAGAAAAACAAGGATTGTGGCTATTCTAATTGCATGCTTTCTTGGAATTGGTTCCATTGGCGTTGTCTGTGCCTCTACACCATTTGTTTTAACTGATGATCGCCCTTCCTTTCCTGTTGGTGGGTATGTGAAGTTTTTAGAAGATTCGGATAAATCACTGACCATCGATCAGATGGATACTCCCCAGGTTAAACGTCGTTTTTTTCCCAGTCCCAATCAAAATCCCAATTTTGGATCAACCGGATCTGTCTATTGGGCTCATCTGGAACTCGTTAATCAAGCAAAAAAAACAGATCGCTGGTTGCTGGAAACAAAAAGCTCCATGTTGAGAGATGTTGTTTTTTATTACAAAGTTCAGGGACAGGGGCAATATCGGGTCGTGAAAACCGGTGTCATGAGGCCTGTCGAGAATCGGGATTTTGAATACCGCAGATTTGCCTTTGAAGTACCGCTTGCTTTCGGAGAAAAGGCGGATATTTATTTGCGGGTGGATAACGATTGGGCGCTTTTTCCGCTGGAAATTTGGACAGCAGAAGCGTTGTCTTCAAAAAAATCCAAGGAACACCTGGTTTACGGATTAATTTACGGAGCAATACTAGCTGTAGCGGTTTTCAGTTTTATTCTTTGGCCGGTATTGCGTGATGTTTCGTTTTTGGATTTTGCAGGCTGGTTGCTATTCATATCAATCCTTAAATCCTGTATTGAAGGACTGGGTGCCACGTATATCTGGCGAAACTCAAAGTGTCCTGATTAGTGGAGTGGTTGCATTTGTACTGGAAATCATTGCATTGGTAGTTTAAGAATTGGCCTGTTTTTATAGGGGTGGCCACATTTTGGGGGTCGTGATCAGCAGGAGTTCACTGCACATGCTTACATTTCTGCTACATGAGTTGGCATAGTCAAGGTTGTATTTTCAAGGGAACTACATACACAGCAGATTACACAACATGCAGTCATAGAGAGATTGTAGCCTAACAGTGCCAGGGCTCGAAATAGCAGTCTGACATCTAGCATTTGCTTATACAGTGAAACCTGTCTATAGTGGTCACTGTATAGAAGGCCACCCTCTCTATACCAGGCAGTGACTGAGGTCCCAAACTGGCATTTTGTGTACTTTTAAACCTCTGTAATCAGGCCACCTCTCTATAGCAGCCAGGGTGACCA
>JANQLH010000245.1 GCA_028280735.1 SAR324 cluster bacterium
CGGTGTCATATCCTTTGGCTTGCAGATCGTAAGCTTTTAGTTTGTTGATCAAACCGATCCCACGGCCTTCCTGTCGAAGGTAAAGAATCACCCCGCATCCTGCGTTATCAACAATTTCCATGGCTTTGTGCAGTTGCTGTCCGCAATCACAGCGTTTCGACCCGAAAATGTCGCCTGTCATACATTCAGAATGCACTCTAACCAGGACTGATTCTTTGGAGCTTATATCTCCCTTAACCATGGCGATATGAGTCAGATTATCGAGATCGTTTTCATAAGCAATCATGCGGAAATCACCGCCGAATTTTGTGGGGATGATTGTTTCGGCGGCTTTTTTGACAAAGTGTTCATTGCGTTTGCGATACTCGACCAGGTCAGCGACGGTGCAAATGCCGATGCCGTGTTCTTCACTGAATTTTTCTAGACTGGGCATTCGGGCCATGGAGCCGTCATCATCCATAATTTCACAAATAACCCCGGCAGGCTTTAATCCGGCCAGGCGGGCCAAATCCACAGATCCTTCGGTTTGGCCCACACGGACCATCACTCCGCCATCTCTTGCCCTGAGGGGAAATATATGACCAGGTCTTACGAGATCTGCCGGTGTGGCGTTGTCAGCTATCGCTGCCTGGATGGTAGTTGCCCTGTCACTGGCGGATATTCCTGTCGTCACTCCCTTAGCAGCCTCTATGGAAACGGTGAATCCCGTTTCGTAAGGGGATGTGTTGTTGGAAACCATGTAAGGTAAATCCAGGGTATCAGCGATCTGGTTGGTCAGCGACAGGCAGATCAACCCCCTTCCAAACTTGGTCATAAAATTGATTGCTTCCGGTGTCACAGCTTCTGCTGCCATGGTAAGATCCCCTTCATTTTCGCGATCTTCATCATCCACAAGGATAACCATTTTACCGGCTTTGATATCTTGAATAGCTTCTTTGATGGAAATAATCGTCATTTCTTGCTCCTAAACAGTATGAAAAATACCTGAAAATTTATTGCGTAGTGTAAAAAAAACTGTTTTCAGGTTGAAGAAGAGATGACCCAGGGCGTGAACAGGCGGATTGAGAAATCCACTTGTTTTGAGATGTGTCTACAATGCAGAGATCGATTTTACGGATACAAAGATCGATACAGCACCATTGCCTTCTTTCATCCGGACTATAACCGTCGGCTTTGGCTTTTCACCAAATCTGCTGACCCCGGGAAATTTCCCGGGCGCTCGTGGGCTTTCCTGAAGAGGATTACCACCGGTGGGGAATTCCACCCCGCCCTGAAGACATATCATGATTCAAATGAAACTAGAGTATAAGAAACCTGTTTCCCAAAAACAACGATCCAGATCAGGTTTTGTATTTCATAAGGTGTTGAGATCTGAGATCGTTTTATCAGCAAATTGCACTTAGGTGCATGCGATGTTGTTGGAAAATTACTTTTTTAGAGTGGTACGGTTTGGTAGTGTCTGCGTTTAAAAAATATTGTGAGGATTGTTTAGACCGCACCAAGTGTGCTTGTTCTACTTGACAGTGGTTGTCCTAAAAATACAAACTACCGCGTTTGATATGTTTTATTTTTCCAAAGCGATCGAAAATGATTCCTTAATATTTGGATTGAATAAAACATTTTTTGTATGTGACTTCATCTCCACAACTACTCGACCAAATGAAAATAAAGGATTGCTATGAAAATGACGAAGTTAGTTTTAATCTTCTTGTTGATATTTACTCTGGGATCTTGTGCATCAAAACGATTACCGAAGCCGACCGGATCTGATGTTGGGCTGTTGATTGTCCCTACAGAGGGAATTAGGAAAGTATCCGGGAAATTTGTTTACAGATACCAGTTTGATTTTAATGATACGGACCATGTTGTTGTTAAAGTTGGAAACGGGAAATCTTTTGTGGCGAAAATATTAAAAGAAGGCAATTACGGATTTAATACCATGAAGACATTTGGGGTCAGCCAAGGCCGCACCACAGCAACATCGAGAGGAATCAGTGTTTATGACCTGGAAGAGAATTATGAATTTGAAATAAAGGCGGGTGAAGTCACATATTTCCCTTTTGGTGTTAACGCAACTATTAAATCGGATGGTTTACACAGTTTTACTCAATCTCCTGGTTTCTTTAATTTAACGAATGAGGTTTTAAAGGAGTACAACGAAATTGTCAGCAAAGCCGAAAATTCGACTTTATGGCAGAAACTATAGAAATACAGCTGCAAAAAAGCCCCAAAAAAAGGCGATTCCTATTTTTGGGGCTTTTTTAGTAACAATCCGGTTAAGCAATTTGGTAAAGCTTTAACTAAATTGCTTGTAATAAAACCGGTACTGCCCTCCATACACGTCAATTTCCATCTCAGCACCGCGGCTTTTGGCAAAGGATTCAACTCCCTGGTAAGGTTTATCCGGACTACCCAGAAGATGATCAGGCGAGACGAGTTTCAGTTCATCATTGTACCAACCCAATCGAATGCAGTCCCCCAGTTCCGATTCTGCTTTTGAGTCAGCCATCTTTTCCGCAGTTGCAAAGTCAAGCTTTTCCTTGATTTCAAGTTCAAGTTTTTTCATTTGAACCTCCAAATAATATTGGTCAACATAGCCAAAAATGGTCTCATTAGCACGAGGCAAAGATATCATGTTTTTAACTAAGGATCAATGAATTTTCATCATCGATTTCGTTAATTATGTTAAAGTATTTTAAAGGCTTATATTCATTGGTATCAACGCGGGCATGGGTATGTTGTTTGCCGGGGAGAATCAAATCAGTACAATGAAAATCGATCTTGGGTACATGATTTATGAAGAACAAACGGGCGGCCGACAGAAGAAACATTACAAACCGGACTTAATTTAAGCTATGAAAAGAGAGCGCCTTACCATACTGGCAGGTAAACTGGAAAACAAGCGATATCGAATTGACGACAAACTTTCGATCGGCAGGAGCAGTGAGAACATCGTCAACCTGAAAAGCCTGTCGGTATCCAGACAACACGCGTTGATTCAAAAGCAGGTCACAGGAACCTACATTGAAGATCTTTCCAGCGTCAACGGAACGTTTGTCAACGGGAAGAAAATAAACCGCAAAAAGCTGCAATCCGGAGATATTATTCGGGTAGGTGATATTGAGATGAGGTTTGAGGTTCTGAAAAAGCCGTTTAAGGAGTCAGGCCATAAAATGGTTGAATTTCAGGATGCTACAGGAAGGATCAACTTCAAAACCAAATCGGTTGATCTATTGTTAAAAACCTTTTTAATTGGTTCCGGGAAGAAGGCGACTGTTGCCGAGTTAAAGAAGACCCAGGCTCGATTAGCGGCCATTACCGAAGCCAGTTTAACCATTTCCAACGAACGTAACTTAAAAAAGCTTTTTAAAACTATCCTGGACCAGGTATTTAAACTCACTCCTGCTCATAACGGGGTTATTCTAATCAAAAACAAACATACAGGTGATTTAAAAGTTGAATGCGCAAAACGGAAAGTAGCCTCGACCAAACAGACCGTGAGCATGACCATTGTTCAATGCGCTTTTGACAAAAATGAAGCGGTATTAACCTCTGATGCCCTGGATGACACTCGATTCATGGATGGCGAGAGTATTGTCTCCCAGAACATTTCCTCTGTGATGTGCGTGCCTTTATGCTTTCAGGATGAACGGCTGGGTGTCATCTATGTGGATACCCAGGGAACGACTGATGCGTTTGATCAGGAAGATCTGAGATTATTGGCCGCCTTCTCTTCTGCCGTTTCAGCCGCCCTAAAGAACAATCTTTACCTGGATGAGCTGGAAAAGGCCTTTCAGGATACCCTTGTTATTACTTCCAATGCCATTGAAATGAGAGACCATTATACAATTGGTCATACCTGGCGAGTGACGCGTTTTGCAGTAGAAATAGCCAAAGAACTGGGCTGGAATGAAAAACAATTGGAACTTTGCAAACGCGGTGGTGTTCTGCATGATGTTGGTAAGATTGCCGTGGGAGATTCGATATTAGGAAAACCTTCAAAACTGACCGATCAGGAATTTATCATTATGAGAGATCATCCTGAAAGGGGAGCAAGTATGATGAGGGATGTGGCCTCTCTAAAACCATTAATTCCATACTGCTTGTATCATCACGAAAGGTGGGACGGTAAAGGCTATCCCCAGGGACTTAAAGGAAAGCAGATTCCTATTGAAGGGCGATTGATTGCTGTGGCAGATGCTTTTGATGCGATGACAAGCAGGAGACCCTACAAAGACGTTATCGAATCGGAAAAAGCACTTAAGGAGATCATTCGCTGCAAGGGAACCCAATTTGACCCGGAAATTGTGGACGCTTTTGTGGCTTGTTATGACAAAGGTCAGATTCAACCAATATTACAAACGTATTACTCCAAAGAAAAAAGCAGTATTGCCTGTCCGTTTTGCAGCACCCATTTTGTTTTTCCGGATGAAACCAAATCGGGTGATATATTGAAGTGTAACGTCTGTTTGCGGCGTATACGTCTGAAATCCATCAATAACGCCTGGTTCGGAGAATTGGTTCCCGAATCCGAAATACTTTCGGAATCTTCTCAAGATAAATAGATTTTATCATGGGTATTAAGACGGCATTTGGAATGAGTGGGATGAAAGAATTGAGTCAATAGTAATGGCCGTACACGCCCAAGAGAACGACAACTGTCAATGTGGTTTGAATGCCATGAGCAAATCGCAATAGCAGAGTGAACCAAAGGGAAGAGTGAATCAGGACGAATTACTCACTTCAGGTTGAAAGTAACCGGAAAGCTTAAGAAAAACCGTTTTTCCGTCAGCCAGTGTCGCACTAACGTTAATTCCAGTATCAGTTTCCGTACAATCCATGGCAAGATCTATCGGACATTTTTGGGGGTCAAGGATATTAAGAAACTTAATACTTTTGGCGGATTTTAAAACATATGGTTTTCCATAAACGTTCCCTAAGGTTTCCTTTATTATTTGAATTTGGCAGACGCCGGGTGTAACAGGATTACCGGGGAAATGACCCTTGTATATGGGATGCTCCGGATTTAACGACACCCGGGCCATGGTTTTGGTTTCTTTTACTTCCAGATCGGATATGGAATAAAAACTATCTCTAAGCATAATCGATTACTGGTTTTGATCTTTAAACGGCATTATCGCTTCCGAAGGTCTTTCTTACCAGGTTTCTTTTTCTCGGTCTAAATGTGTTATCCGCTTTTTCCTTAAGCATAACCTTGTGCAACAGCTTAAACATTTTTAAATTTTGTGATTCTTTTTCATAAAAAACATCCCAAGCGTATTGCAGGAGTTCCTGTAGTCTCTCCGCAGTCATGTGTTTGGGCTGGTATACCACCTTGTCTGCTGAGTAATCGTTCCAGTCATACGATAAAATTCTCTTCTGAGCATGTAATTCTTCAAAGGCCTGGGTATGCGGAAATGGTGTTAAGACCGTAAACTCGGCAAGGTCCAGGTTAATTTCCAGCAAAAAGTCTATCAATCGCTTAATATCGTCTTCGGTATGGTTGTCCAGACCCAGAAGGATGGTGCCTTCTACCCCTATATCGTGATCATGGTAGCGCTGGATTCTCTCTTTAATGTAATCGGAAGTATCAAAAACGGCTTGATAGACGTACCAGGCTCCAGCTTGGGCTGCAAGGTCCAAAACTTTCGGGTCATCTTCGATGGGGTGGCAGCACCATTTTTTTTTAAGAGGTATCATCTCTTTAAAAAGATCCAGTTCCCATTGCTTGTCTTGAGCAAGGGAGTTATCGACAATAAAGAGCCTGTTGTTGTCAATGCTTTCCAGCTCTTCAATAGTTTTGTCTATTGGACGAGGTCGAAACTGACAACCACCGAGATACGCTACAGCGCAGGGATAACAATTAAACCGGCACCCCCGTGATGCATGTACCAGATCGACCATTTGCACACCTTTGTAATTGTAATAATCCCTGTTCAGGATCTCCCGTCGTGCGGTTCCCACTGTTTCTATGGGAGGCGGTGAGGTCATATTGTCATAAACCTTTTCCAAAGAGTTGTTTTTAAAATCATTAAAAACATCCTCCATTCTCCCTTCCGCTTCTCCCAGGAATACCGCATCCACATGCTCCTGGCATTCCTCAGCATGCAGCATGGTTGCTATACCACCGCA
>JANQLH010000356.1 GCA_028280735.1 SAR324 cluster bacterium
AGAGTGACGGTGAATGAAAAAATACCAAAAAGGACGACCAGACATTTGATCAAACTTAGCGGTCTCATCACAATACCTCAAACTGTAAGTAGCTAATAACCTAAAGAGAATCCCGAAAAAGAATTCAACCTTTGGCAAGCTTTTAATATTCTCTATTAATCTCTATCGGCAGCGCTTTGTATTACTTTAATCGGAAAACATTTGCGGCTTGATCAAAGCACATAAGGACTGCTTTAGAGATACGTTTTCCCTTACACAATTATCGGTATTACAAAAAATAACTTTAGAAGTTTTTAATATCTTTATTGGCTAAACAGTCTATACGAGACTTTTGGATGTAATTTCAAAAACGTCTTTGGAGATGCCTTTGGTATTTGCAATTTTTTCCAAATGTCCTTTGATAAGATTTTGCCGAGCCGCATCGAATTTTTTCCACTTAGTAAACGGGGTTACCAGCCTGGAGGCAATTTGTGGATTCATTTTATCAATTTCCAAAATGCAATCACTCAAAAAGGTGTACCCACTTCCGTCTAAATTGTGAAAATTCACCAGGTTTGCAGATACGAATCCGCCAATTAAAGATCTTACGTTATTTGGATTTTGAATATTAAAACCAGGATGGTTTCTAAGGTTTTCTATATCCTTGATATTGGCCAGTTTTGATGTAGCTTGAATCATCAGCCATTTATTCATTACGACTGGATCACTACTCCATTTTTTATGAAAAGAATCCAAAGCGGCTTTACTTCTGGATTTATCTTCGTTGACGATATACATCAACGCTTTTAGCTCGTCCGTCATAGTTTTTGGATTCTCGTACTGTTTATAACATAGCTCGTGAATCGCGGTGTCGTCTAATGTCATAAGATAATCCAAGGAAAGATTCTTTAGACTTCGTATACCGGCAGATTCGGCATCGAAACCGGCATTGTCTGTTTCATGAAGCGTCAAATAAATATTCTTGAATTCATCTTTTAAGGCTGCTGCTAAGGATTTCTTAACTGCTTCACGGACATTGTGAATGGAATCGACGTCGATTACGTCCATTTGATCAGTTAGATAAGCTTCACCCGGGAGTGCTAAAGTCTGACTTTTTAGCTGCATTTCCAGGCCGACATCAGACAACGTGTTTTTGAAAGCAGCAGTAATTCCCATCACTTTTGTGTGTGCCAATTCCCGGAGTTCGTCTGTTTTCGGACAGACTTTTTGACATTGGGTCGCAAGATCTAAAATTGTTTTGGTCAGAATCTGTTGACCAGCTTCCCAACGATTAAAAGGGTCGGTGTCATGAGCCATGAGAAGCACAAGGTCATCATGAGTCAAATCATGATGTAATTTAACAGGAGCTGAAAAATCTCTTAATATCGAAGGCACCGGCTTGGACTTCACATTTTTGAACAGAAACGTCTGCTTTGGTTTTTTAAGTTCCAAAATGACGGAATCCGAATCGTTTGAATCTTGAAGACCTTCCAGTTCAGGAATGATCGGTTTGCCGTCTTTTCCAAGCAAACCGGTCACAACAGGAATTTGAAACGGTTCCTTCTTTTCCTGTCCCGGGGTTGCCGGGCAAGACTGACTTAAGGTCAGGCTGAAAGTCTTCTCTTTTTCATTATACTCGGATTCGATTGTGATTTCAGGAGTTCCGGCCTGGGTATACCAACGGCGGAACTGTTTGAGATCCACTCCATTGGCATTTTCCATTGCCAACACAAAATCTTCGGTTGTTACGGCTTGTCCGTCGTGTCGCTCGAAATAGAGCTCCATGCCTTTATGAAAAGCCTGTTTGCCCAATAAAGCTGCCATCATTCGAATGACTTCCGCACCTTTGTTGTATACTGTCACCGTATAGAAGTTGTTAATCTCGATGTAAGAATCCGGACGAACTTGATGAGCCATTGGACCGGCATCTTCAGCAAACTGGGAGGTTCTGATAACATTGACATCCGCAATCCGCTTGGATGCCCTGGAATTCATGTCAGCTGAAAACTCCTGGTCTCTGTATACTGTCAAACCTTCCTTTAAGCTTAGCTGAAACCAATCCCGGCAGGTGATTCTGTTTCCTGTCCAATTGTGGAAGTATTCGTGTGCTACAACCCCTTGAATTCGTTCATAATCCTGGTCTGTCGCGCTATCGGGTCTTGCCAGCACCAAACTGGAATTAAAAATATTAAGCCCTTTGTTCTCCATTGCTCCGGCATTGAAGTCATTGACGGCGACTATCATAAATATGTCCAAATCATATTCCCTGCCATAAACTTCCTCGTCCCAGGTCATGGACTGTTTGAGCGATTTCATTGCGTGATCGCATTTATCTATGTTTTCATTTTCGACATAAATCTTGAGTGTAACATCCCTGCCTGATCGTGTTGTAAATGAGTCTTCGATGGCAACCAAATCTCCGGCAACCAAAGCAAAAAGGTATGACGGTTTTTTAAAGGGATCAACCCACCGAATCCAATGTCTGCCGTTATCCAAATTTCCCTTTTCGACGGGATTTCCATTGGACAGCAATACCGGGTACTTTTCCTTGTCTGCTATTATTTTTGTAGAAAAGACAGCTAAAACATCCGGTTTATCAGGAAAATAGGTGATTCTTCTGAAACCTTCAGCTTCGCATTGAGTACAAAACATTTTCCCGGATTTATAAAGACCTTCCAAAGCTTTGTTTTCCTGGGGGAGTATTTTCGTTGTTATTTCCAGCCTGAACTCCGAAGGTACGGATTGAATCGTTAAGGTTTCCGAATCAACAACCAGGTTATCAGCAGCTATGTCTTTTCCGTTAAGGTCGATGGAAAGCAACTCAAGATTTTCTCCGAAGCACACGAAAGGAGGATTCTTCGCCGTGGCAATTGGATTCACCTTGCAATCGAGCTTGGAAGAGACGATACAATAGTCTTCAAATAGATCAAATGTTAGTTCGATTGTATCAATTAGATAGGCAGGTGGCGTGTAATCTTTTAAATATATTGTTTCAGGCGTTTTTTGGCTCATTTTTATTCCGGTTGTTGGCAGATTCATAGAAATGAGAAGGCTTGATTAAATCGATGGGAAGCGGTCGCATGCCGATTATAATCCTGGATTGGCTTTACAATATTGGTAAATAGGATATTTGGAAGTTGCTTTATTCGGAGAGGAGTTTCTTTAGCATTTGATTGACCATTTGCGGGTTGGCTTTGCCTTTTGACTGCTTCATCACCAGCCCCACAAAAAATCCCAATACTTTTTGCTTTCCACTTTTAAATTCCTCAACTTGTGATGGATTGCTATCAAGAACTTGTTTGCAAAGTCCTTCAATTGCTCCTGCATCCGAAACTTGCTTAAGTCCTTTTTCTTCCACTACCACGTCTGCCGACTTTCCACTTTCAAACATCTCTTCAAAAACGGTTTTCGCTATTTTACCACTGATGGTTCCATTTTGAATCAGTTCAATCATTTCAGCTAATTGTTCCGGTGTTACAAGACATTGTCCGATTTCTGTCTTATTTTCATTCAACAACCTTGAGAAATCACCCAACATCCAGTTAGCTGCCGGTTTTGCATCAATTCCTTTGTTTACGACGTCCTCGAAAAATACTGACATATCTCTGTCAGTGACAAGTATCGAGGCCTCTTTTTCGGTCAATCCATAGTTTTTTTGAAATCTTTCCTGCTTTTCATCCGGTAATTCCGGGAGCTCGGATTTCAAAGCTTCTATGATTGTATCATCAATGTAAGCTACCGGGAGATCAGGGCAGGGAAAATATCGATAATCATCAGAGTCCTCTTTGCTGCGCATCGCTTTAGAGGTTTTTTTATCCGCATTCCAAAGTCTTGTTTGTTGGATAATTTTTTCACCCTCAAACCTCATTTCGGTCTGCCGCTGAATTTCAAATTCAATAGCTGCCTGCACATTGCGAAAGGAATTGAGATTTTTTGTTTCAGTCCGGGTCCCAAATTCGCTTTGTTCAAAAGGTCTGATCGACACATTGGCATCACATCGCAGGTTACCCTTTTCCATATTACCATTACTGATTCCCAAGTAGGTGACTATGGAATGGATTTTTTCCATGTAGGCTTTAGCCTCCGCTGCGCTCCGAATATCAGGTTCGGAAACGATTTCCACAAGTGGGGTTCCGGCCCTGTTTAAATCAACATAGCTGGCGCTAGGGTCGTCTCCTTCGTGGACCAGTTTTCCCGCATCCTCTTCCAGATGAATCCTGGTAATACCAATCCTTTTTCTTTCCCCGTCAACATCGATATCGATCCAGCCGTTCTCACAAATCGGCCGGTCGAATTGTGATGTTTGATAAGCTTTGGGCAAATCAGGGTAGAAATAATTTTTACGTGCAAACTGGGAGTCTTTTCTGATACTGCAGTTAGTAGCTAATCCAAGCAAAATGGCGTATTTAACCGCTACTTCATTTATAGCAGGCAACGCCCCCGGCAATCCGAGGCAGACAGGGCAGGTGTTTAAGTTGGGGTCCTGCCCGAATTCCGTGGCACAGGAGCAAAACATTTTTGTATTCGTAGACAGTTGGGCGTGGACCTCCAGTCCGATAACAGTTTCAAATTCCATAAAATACGTTTAGAGGGTGTTCATCAGTAACCAGGGAACCCTGAGATTGACTTTCATAGTGACATTAATCCAAAATGTGGTCAAGAAATCACAGCGGCCAAAGGCCACCAATCGGCTATTTGGCTCTTTGTCATGCTATTTTAACTAATGCTTAATTGATACTGATATGAAAACAGCAAATACTGACTCCATGAGCTGGAAGGAAGCCATACTTAATACGAAAGGCCCAACCAATCTTAAAGATTCAATAGTGTTGTTCATCAAAGGTTTGTTCATGGGAGCCGCTAATATTATTCCCGGTGTATCGGGCGGAACAATTGCTTTAATTACGGGTATTTACCAAGACTTACTATTTGCCATCCGTTCATTCAACATTGATACGATCAGGTATTTAAAAAACTTTCAGTTCAAGGAGGCATTGAACACCATCCATCTGCGCTTTTTATTTGTTTTGTCCTTGGGTGTTGCAGTGGCTATTTTTTCATTGGCTCATTTGATGAATTTTGTGTTTGTTAATTACCCGATATTCACCTGGGCCTTCTTCTTTGGATTGATTATCGCCTCAATCGTAGTTATGGGGCTTCGCATTAATCATTGGTTTGGTGCCGGGGGAATCGCTTTTTTGGCGGGAACTGCTGGGGCCTATCTCTTTGTCGGATTGATTCCTGTTTCGACCCCGGAAACCTGGTGGTTTATCTTGTTCGTTGGCGGTGTCATAATCTGTACAATGATATTACCGGGTTTAAGCGGAGCTTTTCTACTGTTGATAATGGGAAAATATGAATACATTACCGGGGCAGTCAAAAATCCGTTTATTTGGGATAATTTCGTGATCTTATCACTGTTTATCGTAGGCTGTGGACTTGGTGTTATTATTTTTTCAAGAGTACTCTCTTTTATGTTGAAAAGCTTCGAAAACGTAACTATGGCGATGCTTACCGGAATTATGTGTGGATCATTAAGAAAAGTCTGGCCGTGGAAAGAAGTCGTTGAAACCAAAATGATCCGGGGAAAAGAGCATATCATCAGTGAAGCCAATGTTTTTCCGGCTCAGTTGAACACTGAGTTTTGGATTGCTGTTCTGTTCGCTTTGATCGGGTTGGTAATGGTTTTTGTCCTGGAGAAATCTGCAGCTGAAAATTAAGACTGATAAGCTTTTAGGCAAAATAAGCTTCAGATAACAATAATTCTTCACTTTGTTGCAAGAAGCTTGTTGAGTTTAGATCGAGTTCCTGGAGCCTTTCCAGGAACTCCTTGAGTTCGTGATTCTCACCCTGTCGTTTGTAAACGCCGTTCAGCAGTATTTTTACTTTGTTTTTAAACACTGTTGTCGCTTGCCGAATTTGGGATTCGTTAAGGATTCCACTCAAGATGATTTTTCCAAGACTATAAATCCGAAATCTATCCATTGCGGCATGGATTTGGGACAGTTGATCCTGATGGCCACCATATTTCGTCAGCAATAGTTCATCAATCAGAGCGACTTCATGTTTTGCCGTAATTCTTAACCAGAGATCATAATCCTCACAAGCAGACATTTTCTCGTCAAAACCTTCAAATGAATCGAACAACTCTTTTGTCATAATCACAGAAGAAGGAGTGATGGTGCACAAGTGCAAACTTTCCTCAAAAATGTAACCTGCGGGTTTTGCATGTTTGTTTTTGGGATTGACTCGTTTATTGTTTCTGATCCAGATTTCCTGTGTTTGAGAAATCAATTGTTGTGGATTCTTCAAGTGATATGCCGCCTGCTTTTTTAGTTTATCCTTATGCCAGCTATCATCTGAATCTAAAAAAGCCAAAAAGCTTCCGTTTGCGACAGAAGCCCCTATATTTCTTGCCCTGCTCACACCTGATCTTTCAATCGTCAGGAATTGAAACCTGGAATCTTTAATTGAAGCAATAGCTTGTATGGTTTGATCTGTAGATCCGTCATCGATCACAATCAGCTCAAAGTTTGAATAGCTTTGGCTTAGCACGGATCGTATCGCTTCAGTTACCTTCAATTCTCGGTTGTAAGTGGGAATAACTACTGAAATCAATGGGTTGGACATGAGGTTTTCCGTTAAAGTCCGATTTATTTATCGTTGAAGGTTAAATTTTTACTATAAGTCGGTAAACACGGCCTAAATTGCCACATTGCTTAAATGGATTATAAATCAATACCTTGTGATGCGCTGTTAGCTTTTTTTATTGCATGTCCCAACTAACCTGCTAGACTGGGCGAAATCAAGAATAACAGAGTGTGTAGAATGAAAATATATATTTTCATTAATTACGGCCTGAATTCTGCTAGTCACAAGGACTTGCTGAATTCAGGCTTTTTGTATTCTGGTCTGCGTTCAAGACAATCAAAAGCTTTAAAAGTCTATTGTGTCAATAAAAAGACCGTTATTGATGCGGAATGATTGTTTTCCGGTAATTTGAAAAAAGGTTATTGTATGATTTGGAAAAGCATGGCTCGTTCATTCTTAGTTTTGATGACTACGTTTATACTTGCCGGATTTTTATATGCCAACCAGCAGAAACTTTCTGACAAGTGCCAAGTGTCGGAAAAGATAAGCGACCACTGTGATTTGATCGATTCGCGTTACGATTCCTCTCTGCTTGATTCCATCATTTCCTATGATCCAATCCCCGGAAGCGACGCGCTAAACGATTCCGTTAAATCAGATTTATCTTGCTGCGATTCAAATGATCCGGTGCTGGGAATGTTTTCCCTGCAATCGATTGTTCAGGATCTGCTTGTTAGTCCGGAGGACAAAAAAGAGGACTGGGCTGTTTACCCTGCTTTGTTTGAGGATGAATCCCAAAATGATGTTCGTAAAGAAATTGAACTCACGGAAGTTGATGACGAATCGGTATCTTATCGGAATGGCTCTCCCACTTCTGACAAGCATGTAAACAATGAAGATCAATGTTCCGATATATCTAACGAGGAGAACCTAACCAGCAAGTTATCCAAACAAAAAGGTGCGCTCGCAAATGAAAACAAGCAGGCTCAGCAATGTCCTGAAAAACCGTTCAAGACGTTGGCTCATACCGAACCTGACTACCCTGTTCCGGATATTCCCGTTTACACGAACAAAAGAATTGAAGCTTTCATAAACCTTTACACAAAAAAGAAACGCAAGGCTTTTATGAGAGCGATTGATCGATTGCCCAAATATCAAGGCATGATAACTAAAACATTCAAAGAGTATGAACTACCTTTGAATCTCACTTATCTGGCCATTGTTGAGTCCAATTTAAATCCCAATGCCATCTCAAGGGCTAAGGCTGTTGGGCTATGGCAATTCATGTCATATACAGGTAAACATTACGGGCTTTCAAGAAGCTGGTGGCATGATGATAGGTATGACCCGGAACGTTCGACAGTTGCAGCGGCAAAATATCTGAAACAATTGCATAAACGATTCGATGGAGATTGGGAGCTGGCATTAGCTGCATATAACAGTGGTTCGGGAACCGTTAAAAGGGCTATTCGTCGAGCTAAAAAACAAGGCAAGGCAACTGACTACTGGTCTTTAAGACTTCCCCGAGAGACAAGAGGGTATGTCCCTGCTTTTTATGCTGTTTCGATCATTTTTGCAGATCTTGAAAAATACGGATTTAAAAGGAATCAATCCGATGTTGTGATTCATCCTAAACAACAATTGGATGTTGGAGGTGGCATTGCATTGAATCAGCTGGCAAAGCTTTTCAATATCGAGCCTGATGTGCTTAAGGAGCTTAATCCGAGGTTGAGATTTCGAGGCTTGACTCCTCCCACCCTGACTAATTTTTACGTGGCGCTCCCCGCATCGCTTGAGGTTAAGGATGCCCATTTAAAACAGCTTAATCACCTTAAACAAAACAGGCACGAGAAGTGGAAAGTTCATAGGGTAAGACAGGGTGAGACATTATGGTCTATCTCCAGGTACTATCGAATTCCACTTAATAAAATACTGGCGTATAATCGATTGAAAAGAAAAAACATATTACGAATTGGCCAGAAATTGATGCTTCCGGTACCTCTCGATTGGAATCCTCCTAAAATTCCTTCCAAGACCAAACTTGCCCTTCGTGATGTAGACAAGCTTCCCGGTGTCACAAAAATTCATGTGGTACAAAAAGGTGAAACCCTTTGGCGAATTTCACAAATGTACAATGTTCCGATTCGTAAAATCAAATATTGGAATCGAAGGGTATTGCATCGTAAATATTTAAAAATCGGAACTGAAATTGTCCTGAAACTTCCCCCCTCAGTAGCGGGTAATTCCGGCTAAAGTCCAATTAGGTTATTCTTTCTTGAGTTTTAATAGTTGTAATGCTATTTAAAATCATTTTGATCGTGATTGAATAACCTGAAATCGTTGAAAGAAAATATCTTTCAAGGTAATTGGAAACCTGTGCCGGATTTGAAAAAAACTCGTCCAGTTTATACAACTTCCAAAAGCTTTTTAGCTTCTGCCGCTTTTCGAAAAGGGATTACTCTTTTTGAATTGATGGCCGTGGTTTGCATCATTGGAGTGATTGCTTCATTTGGTGTTGTCTCGCTCAAACCTCTTTGGCAAAAACACCAACTGCATCAATCGATTTCCGATATCGATTCCCAGGTTCAGATTTTGAGATTAAAAGCTATTTTGGAAGATTGTACCTATCAAATGAGAATCGAGGGGCAATATCTCTTATTCAGAAAGAAAACAAAAAACAAATGGCTTGATTGGAACAAATATAAGCTGGGCGAGAGCACAAAGGTGCTAATGTCGGGTAGCGTCTTTTTTGATAACAAGGGGTTTTCCTCTCCCAAATCGATAACGATTCAATTAGAGCAGAGATACCAACTGTTAATTATCAACATAAATGGAAGAACAAGACGAAGCCAGGTTATTTGAGTCGGGAGTTACACTGATCGAGGTCATGATCAGCATTATGGTGTTCTCCATCATGTTAGGGATGGCATCAAATTTTGTCAAAAAGGGCATGGAACATCCGTTTGTGGGGGTCAAGGTCGAGGATTGGCTTAACCTGGTCGAACAATCAAGCATGCTGACTTCTACCATGGCTTATTCTTTCGAAACAATAACGATAGGAACCGATGAGGTTCCATATGATAAAATAAAAAGACCAATAGACCTAAAAGAGTGGTCGATAAAATGGAAAGAGACGAATCTTCCAAACGTGAAAGCAGCGGAAATTCACGCTGTCAATGTGAATCATAAATCATTCAAATGGATAATTTTCAAAGTTGTCGATGAAAAATAACGGTTTTTCCATTTTGGAATTGATGATTACGTTGCTGGTTACTGCGGTTGTTGTCGGATTGTTAAGCAGCAATATCAGCGGTCTTAAGAAACTAGCTTCGTTATTTAATGAACAGGCCCTGTTTCGGGAGCAATATCTTATTTTTTTATTGAAATTCGAGGAAGATTACCAATCAGCTGAAACGCATGAAGGCGTGAGCACATCTAATCTGGACGATCTTTCGTTTATGTTTGATTTAAACCGGGATGAAGACTTCGATGATCCCGGAGAAAAGGTAAGCTATAGATGGAATGAAAGCAGGAATCGAATCGACAGGAAAAGTGGAAGCGGATCTTATCAGGCTTTTTTAGATGGAATCAACAGCTTTTCTTGGAAACCAAGCTCAGGAACCCCTGTTTGTCATCAAATGATCATTAAATCTATATACAATGATTCCGGTTACAAGATTGATTTTTGTAGAAAACCAAGTGAATAGACGAAATCAACCAAGTCCAATATAAAATGGAATGCTGCTGAATGTCTTGGACATAAATTCTGCAGCGGTACTAATAAACCATGGCAAAAACAAAATAAGCAGCACAACGACTCCCACCATCTTGGGGATAATAGCCAGGGTCATTTCCTGGATCTGGGTCACAGCCTGGAAGATGGAAACCGCAAGACCCAAAACTAACGCTGTAATCAATAAAGGAGCAGCTAGTTTGGTTGCTATCGTTATCGCTTCAGTTGCAAATGAAACTACAAATTCAGGTGTCATTTTTCCTCTCGCTACTAAAATCTATGATTTCCAATATTTTTAACGTCAACCGGTAAAACTTTTTACCAAGGACTCAGTTATTAAATACCATCCATCTACAAGAACAAACAACATAATTTTAAAAGGTAATGAGATCATAATTGGCGGTAACATCATCATACCCATGGACATCAAAACAGCTGAAACAACCATATCTATCACAAGAAACGGGATGTATATAATAAATCCCATTTGAAAAGCTGTTTTTAGTTCACTGATGACAAATGCAGGCATTACAACCCATATCGGTACATCGTTCAGGTTTTTGGGCCGATCGATTTTTGCAATTCCCACGAACAAAGCCAGGTCTTTCGGTCTTGTAAATTGAATCATCCACTTTTTTACAGGTTCCGTGGTCCTCTCTATCATATCTTCCTGACTCAGTTGATTGTTGAAATAAGGTTGAAGGGCTTGTTCATATACATTGGACCAAAGGGGCGCCATGATAAAAAAAGTAAGAAATAGGGCAAATCCCACTAATACCTGATTCGGAGGTGATTGTTGTGTTCCGAGGGCGTTTCTCAAAAACGACAATACAATGATGATTCGGGTGAAAGAAGTGGTCATGACAATCAAGGCAGGTGCCAGGGTCAGCACCGTTAACAACACAATTATCTGCAATGTGGATGCGACTTGTTTTGGATCTGAAGATTGACCGATCTCTAAGTTAAAACTTGGAATGGGAACGGTCTGGGCAAAAATTGCTTCATGAAACAACAAGCCGAAACAGCTTAAAGAAAGTAAACGAATCAAGAAATTAGGGTAGTTTTTTTTCATTACAAGAGTGTATTGTTTACCAGTTGTATTGAATCAATTGAAGGTTCAATAGAAATGCATAAAAAGCACCGTTTGCGTTTTACGCATTTTAAGTGCAAGGTAACCGGAATTCAATCTCAAAATTATATTTACAATCTTCTCTAATTTGGTTTCATCCGGGGAAACACAATCTTCACAATGTCCTCTATAAACTTGTTCGCAAAGCTTCTTCGTTTCATATATGCTTCCCAGTTGGTTCTTTCCAGAAGAAACTCTCTATGTATTTTGAGTTGATCCTGCAGCGGTTTCAAAAGCTCTTGTCTTTCTTCTCCCTGTTTCCGTTGTAACCCTCGCCTTTCGTTAGGTTTTGTTCTGAACAGAATCTTGTTTTGCTTTTCTGAAATTTCCTTGGATTTTTTGCCGATCGATTTTTCAACAGCGAAATAACTTTTCAAGTGTTGATTTACCTCTTTAAATCCCTGGTCTTGGTATTGGTCTTTAAGGCTTAACTTAAAATAGTTATGCCTGCTGAATTGAAAAGAGAGAAACCGAATCAAGTTGTCTCTGTCATTGGGAGAGTATCCAGAACGGGTTCGAACCAATCTTCCGGCATTGAAGATGCTTTGAATCAGGTTTTCATTCCATGTTATCTGCATCCCATTCGGAAGCTCTGTGAATTCAAATGGCAAATCCAAGGAACCAAATTCAATCCGGACGTCGGAGGCGCTCAGACTATAATAAAGCCTTAAATTAAAAACCAAGCGTCGTACATATAGCTCGATTTGGGTTTTGAAGAGTTCATAATCGTTTGAATCAATAGCGATACCCATTAACAGAAGAATAGTGGGTTCATGGTATCGATCTCGGTTGTTTTGAAACTCCAGAGCCGCTTTTTTGCCTTTCAATACTTCATTGTTTATCAATGCCAGAATTGCCTTAGTATATCCCAGGTCGCGATAATGCGGGAGGATTTGGTCAATTATATTAACGGTCTCCTGTAGCTGTTTTGTTCTCTTATATCGAATCTGCAAGCTGGAAAGGTGATCCAATGCGTATGCATCAGGGTATTTTTTGACTAATCTTTCCAATTTTTCCACTTGAGATAACGATGGGCGACTGCTTCGCAATTCTGTAAAGCCATATTGACCGATTAACCAAGGTCTAAACATGATCCAGACAAAAACCAGGACAATCAAGGAAGGCATCAAAGATTTCCCTCGTGCCAGCAGGTTTTTATTAGTTTCGAAGGCTCTTTGTTCAAATGTCAACTTTGCAAGGATAAAAGTCAAAGCTATCAATGTAAACAAGGGCAGTTTGACAACCATCATACGTGGCGCTACAGAAAAAGCTCCCTGAAGGTGATAACCAATAAATCCTCCTATAATTCCAACAGCTATTTTTTTCACCAAAGGATCACTTTTTTTCGAACTTATTGTTTTAAATAGCAAAAATGCAATATAGCTCCAAAAAAGCAGGTAAACAACGAATCCTATGATTCCAGCCTCTTGTGTATATTCAAGTATTTCCGAATGGACATGGTTGTAACTTCGTTCCGCATGAAATAGTCGTGTGTCGGGATCAGTAAAATAGAAATATAGATTGTAAGAGCTTCCCAATCCAAAACCAATCAAGGGAGAAGCTTTGATTGAGTCGATAGCGGGAATCCAGCCGGCAAATCGAGGTGTCCAACCTTCAAGAAAAAGCAGTTTTGTATACCTGGTTTCGGGCAGGTATTCACGTATCGAAAACAGGAGAATAACCGCTAGTACTCCCGTGACAACACATATTATTCCTGCATACAAGGTCATTTTTTTGTAATCCGCAGGAATAAAAGCATAAACATAAAAAAAGATTACGACTGCAAGGGATACCACGGTTGCCCCTTGAGCTGCCCTGGTTTGTGTTAGAATCAAGCAGGTTACAGCGATGAGAAAAGCAACCAAATAAAATACAGGTGCCCTGTTACTTGAAGGAAACAAAGTTTTTCGAGAAAGCAGATCCTTCAAAGAGTTGGGGAGAAACAAAGTTAGAAGAAATGGTGTGAGAACCACTAAAAAACCGGCGAAATAGTTGATGTTTCCGAAGGTTGATTTTACTCGTGAAACAGGTTCGCCCCAATAATAAGGATGCAGACCGACTCGCTCCAGAAATGCCCAAAGTCCGACATAAATAACAACAATACCTATAAAAAAGAAAAATGGATTTAGATCTTCTTGTTTTTCCGTTCCACGATAGAGATAAATAAACCAAATGAATAAGATCAAATTTGACGCCAATTCATAACGGAAATTATAGTTGTAATCTCCTTGGTGGCAGATTATTCCGGGAAGTGTAGCAAATAGAGGCAGGGTCACTATCAACGTTTGTTTCCAGGGAAAGCGCGAATCCGAGTTTTCGGGAAAAAATAGGTCGTTCCAGATAGCTAAAACACTGACACCAATTAAAACCATTAATATTTTGAAACTGTTGACCTGGTAGAATTTGTAGCTGTAACCAATGTTGACCGAAATAAATACAAGTCCTGCTATCAGTAGTCTGGATCTTAAAAGTTCATTGATTGTTGGAATTTTCATAATGATTTTGATAGCTGTCGATTAGATTGAAACGAATTACATGGCGAAGCTTTTGGATATTAACATGGCTTTTTTACCACTGGTGGGTCATTATTGCTTAAGGATTGCACCAACGCAATTATAAAACCCTATGCTTTGTAAAAATTCGGTAGCCGTGAGTAACCTGGTATCGATCAATATCAAATGGCGTAGGAGATGGTAACTGAATAGTGATCAGATCAACCATGACCATCAAATGTCAGGACATCTTTGTCTTGATCAATTAGTATTCCGGGTTTTCGTGATACATTAGGCAATTTAAGCGGTTGAAGTTAATGTTCCATATAGATTTACCATTCGATCTCGTAATCCTTTTACGTCATTTGTATTGAAGGATTCACTGAAAGGAATTGATAATTAAATGTTTGGAAGACGTCTCTCGGCGATAAGGCGTTTAAGATCGAGTTAAGAAGAGTAACGATAATCAGGTGTTCGGTTTGATAGAAGCAGTATTTCAGCTCCTTTACAGGTTTGACGGTATAGTAACCGAAAACCAAATCAGGCATGCTTTGGGAATCACTTCCAAGCATGATATTCATGAATTAAACAGGCTTTTGGATGCTGATCAGCGTTTTGTTGATTGCTGTGACAGCAGATGGAAGTGCGCTCCAATAGATGAGCTTGTAGAAGATAGGCCTCTGGAAGAAACCACGTTTGTTATTACTGATATTGAGACCACCGGGTCTATCAGAGGCAAAGACAGGATTATTGAAATAGCAGCCCTAAAAGTTAGAAACGGAAATATTCTGGATCGATTTGAATCGTTGGTGAATCCTCGCAAAAATATCTCAAAACAGATTGCGAAATTAACAAAAATTACGAATTCGACTGTAAAGGATTCCCCTCCAATTGAAGAAGTGTTACCGTCCTATATAGATTTCCTGGGCAATGGAATTTTTGTGGCCCACAATTCACCGTTTGATTTTTGTTTTATCAACTCTGAAATTCGTCGTCTTGACTTAAAAGGCTTTAGAAATCAAACAGATATTTGCACTTTTCGAATTGCAAAAAAATTACTGCCAGAGGTTAGGGCTAGAGGCATCAACGGGCTTTCCCTTTATTTTGACTATCCAATCGAAAATAGGCATCGAGCCATGCCCGATGTCAAAGCGACCCATTTTTTCCTTTGCAAGTTTATGGAGCAATTGAAGCAAAATGGTGTTGGGACATTGCATCAGCTTATTGAATTTCAAAAAGACAGGCTTGGGAGAAAAGAATTAAAGAAAAAGCTCAGAAAGCAAAAGAAAAAAAATTATCGATTAAAGTTATCAACCTGAATCATCCTCTGCCATACACGGTAAACGAATGAGCGAACCTTCAGCTGTTGAGCTTAAATTAATTGACTATTTAAGCGAAACAATCTTGATTTCAAAGGAGAATCTGAATGAAAACTGGTACCAGGGAACGGTAAAGGAAATATCATTCAGAGAACAATTGATCAACTCCGGGACAGTTAAGGATGAAGCCTATCAGCAGGCAGTGGCCGCAGTTATCGGACTGGCCTATGTGGAGACAATTGACGATTTATCCCCGGAATTTCAAGAAAAATTTACCGATCAAATTCCCATTCGTTTCACCAAACGTCACTTTTTTTTCCCATATCGTTTTACTGAAAGTGAACTTGTCTTTGCGGCATTGTATCCTTGGCCGGATAGCGTGTTTGAGGAGGCGGCAAGAGCGTTGGGACGCCATAGATTTTCATTGGTGTTGGCAACAGAAGAAAATATCCTGTCCGCGGTTAACCAGGTTTACGATAGAAACACGGGATCAGCAGAAGAAGCTGCAGAAGTTCTAGTGGATGACGCTGATTTGAATTACCTGGATCACTTTGCTTCAGAGGAAACGGAAGACCTGCTTGATGCGGAGGATGAAGAGCCGATAAAGAAACTGATGAACTCGATTATTTTCCAATCAGTCAAAGACGGCAGTTCGGATGTTCATATTGATCCGGGACCCAAGGATACGGTCGTCCGGAATAGAATTGACGGGGTGCTTCATCAAATCACCAAGGTCCCCAAACAAGGTCACATCCCCCTGGTTAACCGGGTAAAGGTGATGGCAGGCCTGGATATTTCAACAAAAAGCCAGCCGCAAGATGGCAGGACCATGATTCTGCTTGCAGGAAAAAAAATCGATATACGGGTTTCGATTATTCCAACTGTTCACGGTGAACAGGCAGTTTTGCGACTTTTAAACCAGAGTCAGGGCATTATTCCGTTAAAAGAACTGGGCATGACTCCAAAAATGTCCAAACAAATGGACAGATTGGTACAACAACCGCATGGCATAATCCTGGTTACAGGACCTACCGGCTCAGGAAAGACCACAACCTTATACTCCGCGCTTAACAGAATCGACGCTGACAAAAAAAATATTGTCACTATTGAAGATCCTGTTGAATATAGGATTGCCAAATATGGCCAGATGCAGGTTAATGAGAAGGTAGGGGTGACTTTTTCCAAAGGATTGAGAGCCATGTTGAGGCAGGATCCTGATGTAATAATGATTGGAGAAATGCGGGATGCTGAAACCGCTCAAATTGCTATTCAATCTTCACTGACTGGTCATTTGGTATTGAGTACGATTCATACAAACGATGCATCCTCAACTATCATTCGAATGATAGATATGGGTATTGAACCATATCTGGTTAGCAGCACTGTTACAGCTGTTTTAGCCCAGCGGTTGGTGAGAAAAATCTGCCCTGACTGCAAGGAGTCCTATCCAATGAGCTGGGAAGAACTAGAGGAGCTTGAACTGAGTCAGGCAATTGAAAAGAATGAATACAAAGGTGTTTTATGGCAGGGGAAAGGATGCAACACCTGCTTTCAAACGGGCTATCAGGGGCGTGTAGGAATATTCGAGTTGCTGTTGATTGAAGATGAAATAAGAAAGCGTATCAACAAGGTTACGGATGCAACCGAAATTCGTAAACTGGCAGCTGAACTTGGAATGAAAGGAATCAAATTTGATTGCGCCGTAAAGGTAATAGAAGGAGTGACCACCGTTGATGAAATGCTCAGAGTGACTATCACTGACGCGGATATGTAGACAACTTCAGTTCAAATGATACTTTGCAAAATCAATGGTTATTGAACCAGAAACGATAAAAATCTCAGAATTATATATATTGTGAAAATGAGTTATAAATAAGTCTTGGATTTAAAATGGTTGATATGAACGAACAACAAGCCGGTTTGTCGATGTTTAGTTTTAAATTAGTTTATAAAATCATGCTAATAGCTGGATTTGTGGTTGTGGTTTGCACTGCAATTCTAAATTATGCCTTTCTTCAAAGACTGGCCGAACCCAGGATGAACCAGGTCAAGGAACTTGCAGACACAACTTCCATTGTTGTTTCTGAATTGGCACTTGCAAGTTTTTATAATCGCAGCCAGGAACGTATCAGCAATGCGTTAAGCAAAACAATTGGAGATCTGAATAATCAAGGAGGCGGTTTTTTACAAATCTCCGTAATACTCTATCCCAGTGGGATATACTATGCGTCGACCAATCAGGAGTTTGTAAATAGAAAAGTCGGCCTGAGTCTCCTCAAAAAGCTTGAATTAAATGAATCCGACAATATGACTGTTGAGAAGCTTAATTACGAGTTTGACGGCAGAAAAGTTCAGGTTCTCCATTTTCTTAGAAATATCATTATTGAACAAAACGACGAAAAAAAGAAAATCGCGGTTACTCAAATATTATTTGATTATGGAAAAATCCTGAATACCACGAGGCAAATGCTATTCACGGTCGCAGCGATTTTCTTTTTCAGCATTTTGCTGTTTGTCTGGATTATGTATCTGCCTTTGAGCCGATTGCATAAACGAATGATCAAGGGATTTGTGCAAATATCAAATAAGAATTTTGACTATAAACTAAGAACTCGTGACCAGGGAGAAATCGGCGTTTTGTTTGATACTTTTAACAAAATGACCAACCAGCTTAAAAACTACTTTCAGGAACGCCAACAGTCCAAAATGAATTCGGTTATAAACAGTATTGAAGATACCGGTTCCGGCTCCAAGGAGCTGGCATTGAGAAAGGCTGATATCACATGTCTCTGTGCAAGAATACCAAATGTGCATGGTATGGTTGAGGACAAAGCTCCTGAAGATGTGGCCGAATCGATTGCAAAATTCGTTGATCCTCTGGAAATCGTTGTTCAGGAATATGGCGGACAGGTCATTAAAATTTTAGGTGATAAAGTATACGTGTTGTTTGAAGGGATTAACAGCATCGACAATTCGATACGAACCGCATTAAAGGTCAACCAGAAGTGGCAGGTTTTAAATCACGAACGGAAAGTTCTTGGACGAAAAAGATTGGATTTCGGTTTGGGATTGCATTCTGCTGAAGGTGTAGCCGGAACCATCGGTCATCATTCTGTGAGTTATACTGTTGTAGGAAAAGCAGCGAGCGTCGCGGAGTATCTTTGTGCCAGTGCTAAATCCGAGGAGATACTAGTCAGTGCCTCGCTAATGGACAAAGCAAGTGGCTCGTTTCCTCACCGTGTGTTAGGCGAGATCGAACCGGTCGATCTTGGAGAAACGGAACAGGTATTGGTTGTTACCAACCTGCAATATTCCGATGATGTAGTTCTTAAGCGAGAGGCTCAGGCTCAACTGGGTATCGAAAGCTCTGATGGTGATGTTGGGAAGATCTCAAACGATCTGGCCGGTTTGACGGGAACGGCAAACATTCATGATTCATCCATTCCGGACATGCTGGAGGAAACGCTTTCCAATGCACCGCTGGATTCAGTTACGCCGCCTCCTATTGTTGATAAACGACGTTTAAAAGCCAAGGAAAGCGGAAGCAATAAAAAACCAGGTTCGGATAAAAAGCAATCCCTTTGGGATGAATTTGAAAAATAGGATCACTTGTAGGTTGCCCTTTCTGTCAAACCGTATACGACGATGCCAATCAGTTCATGGAAAAATAGATAATTCTGATTTAAAGCATTGCTGGATGGAAGAAAATCCCGAAAATCAAAATAAGTCAAAGACACTTTGTAATCAACAGGTAACAGATCAGCTTTAATACCTACCTGTTTAAAGCATCCATTTGATCGGAACATGTGAAACGCTGAAGTGATCAATAATACTCGTTTCAATCCCTTATTTTGTAAAATCCTTTTTGATTCAACGGCATTTTGCCGGGTGTTTTTTGAAATTTCGTCTGTTAAGATCGCTAACTCCGGAACTCCAAGGCTTATAGCAAAACGTTTTAAAAGTAATGCTTCCGATTGGTCCTTTTGATGCAGACTGCCCGTCCCTCCTGACAGCAATAAATAATCTGCCTTGCCTTTTTTAATAATATCAATTCCCTTGATTATTCTATCTACAGCCCCTGAAAATTCAATACTATCATCACTGCTTGTCTGTATATTCACCATCCCTGAGAGAACAATGACGGCGTCATACTTGGCAGTGTCAGAAAAGGTAGGTTTCTCTATATGTTCAAGGGTGTATAAGAGCCTTTTGCTTACAAACGGAAGTGTTGTCAAATACATTAAAAAAAAGATGCCTAAAAACGTTTTCCGATGTTTGAAACGTAAAACACCCAGGAAGGTGAGAATGATGATGTAAAAAAGAGGATCTGTTAAAAAGATTAATATTTTTGATAGGTTAAAAAACATTTGTTTTCGTGAGCAGTATGAATTGGTAATGGCTTGCTCGAAGGAAACCTATAATCGGATAAATCCGGTCAGTCCAATAATGACACCATCAAACATTAACTCTACAGATTCTCCATCACCCTGGTTGAAAGGATCATTTGAGGTGTCGGCACTTGCTCTCATATTTTTGATTTCCGCCATTAAGCCAACCCTTTCCATTAACATAATCTGAATTCCCATTACCTGGTAATTCAAAAGTCCGTTGAAGTTGGTCGTGAACTCGTTGTTCGTGACATTCTGGACCGTTTTGAAATCTCCAAAGAAAGCTCCCCAACCTACACCCCAATAGGGTTGTAAATAGTCTTCAACCGGGTCCATAAAAAATGCTTTTAAGGCAACACTGAACATATAGAGATTCATGTCAATACTTGAACCGCTTACATTTCCACTGCCACCGTATACTGATTCGGAAGTTGAGTTGAAATACAAGAATTCGGCACCATATGACCAAGCTCTCGGAATTCGGTAATCCAGTTTATTAAAATGAGTCCAGTTCCAATTGAATCCCAAACTGCCTTCGAGTTGATTTCCATCTTCAAAAATGTCTTCGCCCGAAAATTGGTAGTATACGGACTTAGAAAGCCCATAATTCAACATTCCCGTATTGATTTGATCATCATGGTTCCAGGTTGCCCTGGAAACAAAAGGTGAGCTTTCTGTTTGTGGTATCCCTTCAGGTCCTGGTCCAACAACATCAACAAATTCATCATCTGCATCAAAAAAACCATTCTCTTCTTGGGCTATTGCGGGAGTTGAAAAGCTTGCCCCAATAAACCATATAACAAGGAAGAATGCGGGGAGTGAATTTATTCGCTTCATATTTCAAGTCGGCTGAAACAGCCTTTTCATTTAAAAGATAATGACAGATTCTTATACTGATACACTCTATTTTATTGTCGTTCCAATCCTGTCCAGGTTGTAGCCGCTAAAGATACTTTCTTCAGGATCATGCGACCAATAGATCATGGTCGCTTTGCCAATAACCGTTTTTTCATCAACAAAACCCCAAAACCTGCTGTCTTTGGAATTTCTTCGATTGTCCCCCATGACCCAGAGCTTTCCTTGGGGAACAGTGGTTTCGATGTTTTCTGGAATGGTTAACAGGTTAGGGTCGAAATAAAGATAGCCGGTGTCTTCCTTTTTACCATTGATGTAAACCGTTTCTCCAAGGATTTTTATCTCATCACCGGCAATACCGATTACTCTTTTCACATAATCAAATCGAGGTTCAACAGGATAAGGAAATACAATGACGTCACCCCTTTGAACATTATCTTTAAAAAACTTTTCATCTGTAAAAGGAATAGAAAAGCCGTATGCATGTTTATCTATAAAAACATGATCACCAATTTCAATAGTCTGAGACATCGAACTCGTTGGTATCCTGTATGGAGTATAAAACCAGGTTCTGAAAAGCAGGGCTGCGATAATAGCAAAAATTAAAGCTACTACCCAGTCTTTAATGACTTTGTTCATTTACCGTATGATGGTTGTTATTATGCTTAAATTTATGTTTTAATTGCCTGTCACTGTTTCGGTCTTCTAAGAAGCGATTTGTGTGTCAATATCATTACCTGGTTTTTCAGCAGGTATGAAGCAATAAAATACGTAACGACCCCGGTTGGAATCAAAATAATCAAATTCAGATAGTAAGAAATTTTGATGTCGGCCAGGTAACTTTTTGCCGGGTATAAGATCAAAGTCATTATACCCGCAGCTATCATAATTTTTAGGTTGGTTTTGGTGTTTAGCAGCGACCAAATCCGGTTAGCAAATTGTTTACGCAAGAAAAATACCAGCGTCAGCATATGTAAAAGCTGGCTTAAGGATGTCGCCAGGGCTATCCCTTTATGGCCTATTGATACTTTTAACACCAATGCCAGGCAAACATTGACCAACAGCGCAATCATGCCGGACAAAACCAATGGTTTGATCAGACCCAGGGCCTGAAAACTACTCAAAAAAATCCTATTCCAGGCTATAAAACATAAGCCCAACAAATGGAGTGTGAAGGCATTTGAGGTCAAAACGATGGATCGGTTATCAAATTCGCCTCTTGCATATACCAGGGTAACAATGTCTTCAGCCAACAGAATTCCTCCTATTGTTAAAGGCAGAGCCCAAAATAGCGCAATAGAAAGAGTTAACGTCAGGTTATTTCGAATTTCATCCAGCTTTTTGTCGACAAATAGTTTGGCAAGATGAGGTAAAATGACTGTAGCCATCGAGATCACAAACACCCCGATAATTAATTCCAACAGCCGATTGCTGAATTTTAAGGATGCAACCGAACCTGGTTCCAGTGTTGAAGCAATAATATTGCTGATTAAAATATTAATTTGATAGATACCAATACCAAAAACTGCAGGTATCATGAGGTGTAGAGTCTCTTTTACATGGGGATTGCTCCAATCGATTTTATACTTTATTTTTAGTTCAATTTTATAAACAAAAGGGATATGAAACAGAAACTGAACAACCCCTCCGGCGATGACTCCCAAGGCAAATCCAACAGCCGGGTTGGAAAGCTGAGGTGCCAGTACCAGGGCAAAGGTTATTATAGTTACATTGAGTAAGACCGGTGTTAAAGATGAAACCCAAAAAACAGAAAATGAGTTTAAGACGCCCTGATACACTCCTGCCACTGATATCAATGCGATGTAGCCAATCATAATCCTGGTCAGGAGTATTGTAGAGTCAAGCGAGCTACCCGTTAAGCCATAAGCGATAGTTGTTTTTACCAGGGTGGGTGCGAATATTATGGAGATCAAACTAATAAATCCGGTGGCGATGCCGGTTATCAGCACCATACCGCCTGCAAATTGACCTGCGGAGTCAAGACCTTCTGTCTTTTTAATGAATATGAATTTGGGGGTGAACGAGTTAGCCAGGGCTCCTTCGGTGAACAGCCGCCTGAACAGGTCTGGAATGGAGAAGGCAAGAGTGAATGCGTCACTGAGGATAGAGGTCCCCAAGAAAGTAGCAACGACAATCTCCCTGATCAATCCCAGGATTCTGCTGAATACCGTGATAACTCCCAAAAGCCCGGCGGATCTGACATGTTTTGAATGTTTTGTTTCAGAAACGGGCATTATTGAGATTCATGGGAAATTGAAGATTTGGTATTAAAAGTCTTTTGAGATTACTCATGCCATCCCTTTGCCTGCCGTGGTCGTAACCAGCTTTCCGTGTTTAACTCCTTTGGTCCCGATCAATTCATCTGAAAGCCGTTTAATGATTGCCGGCTTCCCTTTTACAACGACAACCTCCAAACAATGGTGAGCATCCAGATGCACATGCATGGCGGAGACAATATTTTGATGATAGGCATGCTGATGCTCAGTTAGTTTATCTGAGAGCTCACGAGTATGATGATCATAAACCAGGGTAACTGTACCCACGGTTTCTTCCGTATTGGATTCCCATTGCTCGTTGACCAGGTTATTTCTAATAAGGTCTCTAACCGCTTCTGATCGATTGACATATCCTTTTTTTGAAATCAGTTCATCAAATCTGTTTAATAGGCGTTCATCGATAGAAACACCAAATCGAATGGTCTTTGTCATAGTTAATAAAATCCCGGTTACGGTTTTGTGTATTTCTCAGCCACAAGTGACTACGGAGTATGTTTGAATGTTAATTTAATCTGTAATTTAGATAAAAGGCAATCGGGAAGCTAGATCCTTAATCCTCCGTCTCCGAGTGTTCCGGTTAATCAGGGCCTGAAAGAAAATCAATTTAATCAGTACCAATAAAAGCTTCCAAGTTTAGTGTGTTCAGCATCCAGCGATCAGCCGGTTATTGCCTGTAGTTGTTGTGCTTTCACCTGAATACTGATAGCTGACGGTTGACAGCATGTTAATCTTCACGCTGAATTCAGGCATCTGGCATAGGGCTTTAGCGACTCGTCGTTCAGGCACTAGTTGGCAAGCCAGTTGATAACCAGGATACTTGTCGATAAATCCATAAAGTACCCTAATGATTCACGAACGGCTTTGTCGGGAGTCTCTAGTTCTTCAGAACCGGTGATGCTGATTATTACCCGCTCAAGACCGTTCGGGCGTGTGAAGCAAACAAGCACAACAAAGGTTTCTTTTGAGTCCCCCTGGAATATGTGTTTCTCTCTTGTATCCAAAGCGAGCGCGCTATATGCTAAACGAACAACTATTTTTACCTTGAGGTTAAAATTACTAATGGGAAAAGGAGAATCGTGTTGAATAATTCAAAACTGATGGTTGTACTATTCATTTCGATTGCATTTGCGATAACGGGGTGTTCAGTTTCTAAACCTGTAACTGACGGGGCAGATAAGCGAAATCGAATAGAAAAAAAATCCCCGGAAAGAAAAACACACGTGGCAAAGCGTCTTTCAAGTTCAAAAAAGGTGTTTGATCGAGGTTTCGTTGGAACTTGGATTGTGGAGGGATCTACGGCAGAATTCACTATAAATCTCAAAGACGGTATGGTTATATTTTCGGGAAGGGATATGGAAGACCGGGAGAGTTTTTACGTTCGCTTTATTCATTGGGATGATTCGACATTCAAAGGATCTTTTTTAATGCCCTCGACCCGGCATAATACTATTGTTGAACTTTCGGTGTTAGATGATAACAGATTACGATGTGAATATTCAGGTGACTCTTCAGGAGAATCTATCTGGTGGCGCAAATAGAAAAGTGCCAGGATATTGGCTGTTTGCTATCATTTGGGTCCTTTTTTTGATGATAGCCCAAGGATGCACCATTCAGTCACCCAAACTCAATAACCATATTCTTCCTGCCAAGTATGAATTCAAGGCGGATAAACGGGATTCCAACCGACAAAAAAACATCCAATTTAATACGGTTTTACTAAATGATAACAGTGAATTAAACAGCCTCATTGTTCAGTTTTGGAAAACAGGATCATTCAATAAATTGTTGGCAACAAAGCACCCGTATTTAACGATTAACAGATCTCACATTGAAGCTGTTGAAGCAGGTTTGAATAAACTTTTCATGATTTACTATTTATCAGGTGATTCCAAATGGAATCCCGGGCAAACTATTTTTTTCAGACCCGAAGATTACTCGGAGGATTGTCGGCCTTTATCAAATCATGAAATCCAATTTATGCTTAATAAAAGTGCTGAAAGTGCGTTTTCCACCTTAGTTTTCACGATGATAGTCATATCTTCCCATGAATTGGCGCAACAACATGGTGGGAAGCCTATATACCCAATGGTGTCATCACCATTCTTACGAAAGCGTTTCAATTTACCCGAATTAACAAAAATACAAGACTACAATCTTTTTGCAACGAAATATTCCGGCCGCTTTAATTTAAACAAACCACAAGGATTTGTTTTCTGCAGAAAGATAAACTGAAAGTCAAATTTGCTTAACTTGATATCAAAAAGACCTGGTATGGATTCATTTCCCGGATACAAACACTTGGAACTGGTACATGATTTTCCCGAGTCATCTATATATCGCGCACAAAACAAAGTGAATGGCCGAGCTGTTTTGGTCAAGCTGTTTTATCAGAAGTACTCGAAAGAGCTTTTTGAAAAACTAAATAGTTTTATCCGTGACAAAGAAAGAATCGAATCTCATTTGATTTCGAATCCTTTAAGAGTCTTTCAAGTGGAAGACAGAATCGCTGTTAGTTGGCAGGATACCGGTGCCATGTTTCTTTCCGTTATTTTGAAAAATAAAAAAGCGGACTTGATCACTTTTTTTGGTCTAGCCAGCCAGATAACGAAAAGATTGGGAGAGTTGCACACAAACCAGATTCTGCACAATGATCTTCGTCCTCAAAATATATTGCTCAATGAAAGGACCGGAGAGGTTGTATTTACCGGATTCAGTTTTTCCAAACATCATACGACAGGTACCAAAAGGCAGCCCCCCGAAACTGTTGGAGAAGACCAGTTCCTTTATACATCACCCGAACAAACAGGGCGTATAAACTGGGAAATTGATCAAAAAAGCGATCTTTATTCCTTAGGAACCATTTTTTATGAGTTGTTAACCGGCAAAGCGCCTTTTGTCGGGCAAAAACCGCAAAAAAGAATCCAAAGCCACTTGGTGATGGAGCCGGAAAGTCTGAAAAAGCTTCATCCTCATTATCCGGAAATCATAAGTGGCATTGTCAACAAACTTCTGTCAAAAGGTCCTGAAGACAGGTATCAGAGTGCTTTTGGTTTGCAAAAGGATGTTGAGCACTGTGCCAACCAATACATACTGAATGGGTCCATTGAATCGTTTGAGCTGGGTAAAAATGATAATCTTGAACGTCTGGTCATTCCATCCAAATTATATGGTTCACAAGAAAACTTTGTGACCTTGATAGAATCTCTTAACCGTGTTTGCACAGGAAGTGTCGAAATGATGCTGGTTGAGGGGAATGCCGGAATGGGAAAAACCACACTGATTTCCGAGCTGTTGGGATTGGCAGGCCAAAAAGGAGCTTATATAGGACGCGGAAAATGCGAGAAGGAATATCGAGATACTCCCTATTACTCCTTGACCAATGCTTTTCAGATGCTCGTAAGCGAAATATTGACCCAAAATAAAAAACAAATCCTTGCCTGGAAAGACAAATTCCTGGATGCCCTGGGAACCAACGGAAAGCTGGTAATCGATTTTATCCCTGAGCTGGAACTGATTATAGGTGAACAACCTTCTGTCCCCAAACTTGACGCGGATGAATCGCAGAATCGTTTGATGCATACTTTCAGGAGATTCATCCAGACTTTTACCAGTGAAGGTAATCCATTGGTGGTGTTTCTGGACAGCTTTCACTGGGCCGACTTAGCTTCCATTCAACTCATCCAGACTGCTCTCAGTGACTTAAACAGTCGTTACATAATGCTTATTGTAGCCTATCAAAAGCAACTGGTGAGTCGTTCCCATACTTTTGCCATCTCACTGGATGAGATAGAACAATCTGGTACTTCCATTCAGAATATCACTGTTACTGCTCTGACATTAATGGATGTCAGCAAGATGATTGAAGATGCTTTGAGTTTCAAACAGGATTTCAAACGATTGGCGCAGCATATATTGGAAGTAACGGGCGGGAATCCGTATTTTGTCCAACAATATCTCTCATTGCTTCATGAGCGGGAGTTAATCAAGTTTGATTCAAAGGAAGGTTGTTGGATTTGGGATATTGCGGTTATCAAAAAGGAGAAAATACCCAAAAATGTTGTTTCCTTGCTGACGGAAAAAGTGAAAAGCCTTCATCCCGACGCTATTGAAGTGCTTAAACTAGCATCCTGTATTGGAAACCAGTTTGATCTGGAAACCTTGGTGCTGTTTTCTCAAAAGGATCAAAAAACGATTTTCCACCTTTTGGAAGAGCCCATCGAAAGAGGTTTAGTAAAACAGGTCGATACGCAAGTTTCAGCACCTACAAATTTGGTCACCCACCCACCATCAGAGTCAGGCTCCCATATAACCAAATTCCAGTTTACTCACAGCAGGGTATTACATGCGACCTATTCATTGCTTAAAGCAAAGGAGAGAAGAACTATTCATTTAGGCTTAGGTCGTTTGCTGCTTAATAGCTATTCAAAAGAAGAAATCGACCAGCACTCCTTCCAAATTGTCAATCAAATGAACCAGGGAATTCAGTTAATCAAAAAACCGGAGGAGCTGTATGAACTGGCACGGTTGAATCTAATCGCAGGAAGGAGGTCTCAATCAATTGCTGCATTCGAAACAGCCTGGAAGTATTTCTCCATAGGCTCCGAACTGCTTCCCAAAAGCAGTTGGAATGATGATTACGAGTTGACTAAGTATTTGTATCTGAAACGCTCGCAATGCGAGTATTTCATTGGGAACACAGAAGCAGCCGAGCCGATCTTCGATTTGTTGCTTCAAAACATTAGGAGCAATCGAGAGAAAGTTGACGTTATCGATTTAAAACTGAATATCTACATAAAAAACAATCAATTAGATGAGGCTATTGAGTTTGGATTAAATGCACTCTCAACAATTTTTAAGGAGCAGATCCCACCAAACAATGCTGAAATCACAATAATTTCCCAAATGAAGATGCAGGAAATTCAACTCACTCTGGAGCAGAAGAAGATCGACCAATTGTTGTTTCTTCCGGAGATGGAGGAAGAAGACCATAAAGCATTGATGGATTTGATTACCAATATCATTCCTGCGGCTTACATTGCAAAAAGAAATTTATGGATACTGCTTACCTTGAGAATGGTCGAATTAAGTTTGAAGCATGGCAACTCAAAAAGTTCAGCATTTGGGTATATGAATTATGCAGTAATCTTATGTTCAGGATTACAGGATTATGGCAACGGATATGCAATCGGCCAGCTGGCCTTGGACTTGAATGCCCGTTTTGAAAGAGTAAGCCTGATCAGTCAGCTAAATTTTTTGTTTGGCAGCTACATCGGGCACTGGAAGCGACAAGCTGTTGAAAATATAAAATACCTTAAACGGTCCTATCGTGCAGGATTGGATTATGGAGATTTTATCAGTGCTGCTCTTAGCATTGATTTTTTGATGAAAACCCAGATTATTGTCGGAATTCCCCTTGAAGAAATCCAAAAAGAGGTCAAAAAACACCAGGATTTCGTTGATCAGTTCAACAATCGCGATCTGGAAAACCTGTTGGAAATCTCCCGCCTGATATTGCTTTTAAAAGAACCGGCTAAAACAGACGAAGGCATCGAACTAGGGAAACTGCAATCGGCAGATCTGCTGGAATCTGTCTTAAAAAGCAAAAACTCCCAGCTGCAGCAATGGTTTTACCTGGTTAACTCTCAAATTCATTACTATTTCTACGATTATGAAGAAGCGTTAAAACTGATACAAAAATCAGATGAGCTGATAGCCAGTTATTCTCAGCTGGCTATCTCCGAACACTATTTTTACTATTCGCTGATCATTCTTGAAAACTATAATAATTTCAGTGGTGAAGATAAGAAAAAATATTGGGATGTTCTAAAAAACAATCACCAGCGCTTGTCCGATCTTGCCGGGGGATGTCCAATCAATTTCAAAGACAAGGAAGTTTTGTTGTCAGCTTTAATGGCCGGTGTTTCCGGCAATTATATCAAAGCCGGAGATCTGTTTGATGAAGCGATCCAACTGGCAAATGAAAATGGTTTTTTACAGAACGAAGCGATAGCCAACGAATTGGCTGCAAAATACTTTTTGAGCAAAAACAAAACCACCATTGCCACAGCCTATTTACGAAAAGCTTGCCTGGCTTATGTGAAATGGGGAGCCATGGCAAAGTTGAAACATCTGGAGTACTCCTATCCGGATTTACTGAAGCAAAGACAAAGGCAGGATGACATACCGGAGATAAAGGAAACGGAAGAAACGGAAAAAGACTCGTTTTTCTCTGAACTTTCCTCCATTGTAAAAGCCTCCCAGGATATATCCAAGGAAGTGGCATTGGAAAAAATAGTCGAAAAACTTTTGACATTGATTTTGGAAAACACCAATTCCTTAAAAGGATATTTTCTGGTGGAGTGGGAAAACCAGTTCAAAGTTTTTGCACAAGCAGAAAAGAATGAATTGGTAAAGGTAAGCCAGCTATCTGTCTTATTGGAAGAATTTGAAGCGATAGCCCATAGTGTGGTGTTTTATGTCATTCGAACCCGTAAAAAAATCGTTCTGGATGAAGCCAGTAAGGACAGTATGTTCTCATATAACAAATACATAAAAGAGAACAAACCGAAATCGATCCTTTGTTTGCCGATCATAAACCATGAAAAACTTCACGGTATTTTGTACCTGGAAAACTCCGCATCGACCAGGGCTTTTCCTCCGAAGATGGTGGATAACCTGAACCTGTTCATTTCTCAAGTATCCGTATCGATCGAAAATGCCATCTTGCATCAGAACATGACATCGCTTGCTGATGAGTTTGAAACTTCAAAACGAAAACTGAAAAAGAGAATTCAACTGCTTGAGTTAGAGTTGCAAAGCAAGATTTCCTAGAACAGCCCGGGTTAGTGTGATAAATCTTCTAGGAATTGATTTAACGGCTCCTGCGATAATTTCCCATCTTTGCTAAACATCTCAATGGCTTTCTTGCCAATGTCAATCCAAAACGTTTTGCCTTGACCTGTTAAATCATTTAATTCACCGAGGTTATTGCTGGTTAACCAGTTTTGGTAAGCCTTGTAAAGGGATGGAAACAATTCCTTTCTCATATCAGAAAAACCGGCGAAGAACATGTGAATGGAAGGAGTGCGCTGCTCTGCCAGCAGAAAAGGGAGAGTTGTCATACAATCAGCTGCCAGGTCACGCACCGCACGTAGCAGGATTTCTGTTTTTGAATATGCAAATTCGAGTATCATATCTGCCCAGATTGCTCCAAACTCATTGTCTAATAATCCTTCTCCAATTTCATGCTGGATTACTACAGGTAGTTCGAACTTAGTAATTTCCTCAATTGCTTTATCCGGTTGGTTTGTGAAATCATAGTAGCTTAACGCCCTGCCCATGGTATTTTCCCGCTTACTAAAACTCCACTCGTCA
>JANQLH010000364.1 GCA_028280735.1 SAR324 cluster bacterium
AATTCTCTTTTGTGAATATCAAAGGATCACTCAAAATTTTTCCTTCCCGATTGTCCAAACTACGGCAATTGATTTCGACATTGGCAATCGGCTGCTTTATCAACCGGAGGTCAATGGTTGCTGTAGCCCCTGCCTCACTGGTTTGCCTGATTTCCTCCCGAATGCTCAAACCGGCTTCTGTTTTTTCCTTTTCGATTTCCTTTACCGGAAATTTCAAACCAGGGTCGTTTTTCCTGACCGATGCATTCAGATCGGTAGAGAAAATCAACAATGTAAAAAATAGAAACTTCCAGTTTTTCATCTTGAGGATAGCTAAAATGTCGGTCTCCAAGGAATTCGACAGTTAGTTTCTAAAAATTTCACTTGCGATTTTTCAATTGCAATTGAATTTTTAATAATGAACAAAGCGTGGAATTACCGATATTATAATTACAAATGCTAAGTCAAATGAATCAGGAAATTATTCGGAAATTAGGCCCTAAATCCTTTAAATAAAGGTGATCGTTGTTTTTTCTATTTAAAAAAAGATTGACAGCTCTTAGCAAAGGAGACTAAAAACGTATGCAAATGGGAATGCTATATTTAAAATTATTATGGAAAAAATTTTTAATTCAAATTATCCAGAATTCCTAATCCTAAGAACCGTCTTGATCGGTGCGGGTTTGGATGCTCTTGGAGCAAATCCTTGACCTCCTCCAAGATCAAACAGTTCAATGCAGCGCCGATCAAGGCTTCATTCATACAATACACAGAACTGAAGACCAAACCAATAAACACCCTGGATTGTCACCGTTTCATTGAAACGGATTGTGACGATCTTTCAGACCTAATTCACGAAGGGGGTTCCGATGAGCCGCGTCACGAGTCATGAGCAACAACTTTGGATAAGTCAGGATTTTTTCATTCCCGTTGATGATCAAGGATACTGCCTCGGAAAATACTACGAAGGCGCAATGGGAATTGTGGTTGAAATCAGGCGCAATACAGGAGGTTCTTATGCGCTGAAAATTCCTTGGCTAATGGGTGATACAATTAAGGAAAATGCGTATGTGGCAGAACTACTGACTGAAGAACGTAACAGTGTGCTTTCCGTTTTTTCCGATTGCAACAATACGTCCGGTCTCATGCATGCGGAAGTGTTTGGGTCCGCAATCATCCAGAAACCGATCCAAACCCTGGCAGCTCCGCCTGAAGCCCGGTCATTTCATAACGCATCCATTGCAGTTCAGTTCAGAAAAGGCAAATCTCCCCGTTTTTGCGCCATTCATCCGGACAAGGAAAAAATGGATCGACTCGGTGTTTTTCCGGACACCATTGAGGATTGTCCGTTTGACAAAAAAGACATTTTTGAAAAGGCGTGCCTCCAATCCAATGCAGAGCAAACAGATTGGTCCAATATCGTCGGCGTAAACCTCAAAAAAGATCAATCTCTTTCCGGTATCATAACCCTTAAAGACTCGCTTAAGCATCAATTGGATGAAAGCACCTGGTATCTCGGGGTTCCTGCAGTAATTTATGTTTGGGGCAGTTCCACATTGCATGAAGCAATTTCGGAAGGCAACCTGGCAGATTGGCATCTGGAGCAACATCTTGGGATGCTGGATCGTATTGTCAATGGCGTCGCCTCATTGCATAAAAGAGGATTTTTGCATACTGACATTCGACCCGCCAACATCATGTCCAGGGGAGAATGTAAAAATCCCGAAAACTACTATCTAATCGACTATGCCGGCTATAATGTGGGATTAGCCACCAATGACCAGACAATAACCAATCGCTTTAAAAAAGCAGATTCAAAATTTTTAGGACCTTCCATCGGAGGAGAAAGACAATCTCCTTTCTATGCACCGGAAAGAGAAAAAGGCATTGAAAAGGAAGGAGCTGATATCGCTGTTATACTCGATAAGCAGGACCACTACCTGGTCATGTTCGGTTGGCGAAACCGTTTATTGGACAACAACGGCAGTACCATTAAAGAAGAATACTTAAGCGAGTTGGAAAAATATCTGTTTGACGATGGACAGTCCTGGGGAACCAGGATGAAACACCTATCCCAGGATAACAACGAAAACGATATTTTGCTGCCCGGCGACCGACTGCAGATCAGGGAGTTTATTTTTAGAATCGAATCGATTGGACTGCTGCAAGGCCAACTAAAGGGAGTTGAAGTCTATCGATGTTCAAAAAAATACTACAAGATATACCATAACCGAATTGTAGCCGGAGTCAAGGAACCGTTCTCCAAACAATGGATCGCTATTCCCAGGATTATCGAATTGAGGCAATGGGCTGCGGGAACAGACATTTATGGGGTTGGAGCTTTGTTCTTGTATACCATGTTTCGAATGAAAGGTGATGGTGCCAATGAAATGAAGATCATCCAGGATCTGACTTTTCAGCGTCTTTTGGAGGAGTTGAGCAATCCTCACTACCTCGATACGGTGTGGTATGAACTGAGTCGCATTTGTACACAACTCAGTATTTGCCATACCCAGTTGCGGGCGAAAGACGATCTGAAAAAAATCCTGTTCAAACCGGACGAATTTTGGGATCAGTCAAGGATTAGTTCTTACACCGAAGGTAAATCGATCGCAACATATGCGAAGTACGTCACAAATCTAATCACCCACACAGCTCCCGATTCCATCAAGATTCTGCAAAACCTTGAACATAACTATGTCTATTTTCTGTATGTCGTTTATTTCACTCTTTGTTGCCTGCATCGCCAGCAAGCAATGAGTTCGACCTTGCTTCAGTCCAACAACAGAATACCGGCTGAATTCAACAGCAAAGATGAATTGTATTTGCCGTTTTGTGCCTCCCGCACCACACAACCCGATACGGGTCAGTATTCGTCACCGATCGATTCTGTTCAGGTATTTCTAAAGAAGTTTAGAAAAGTCGTCGAGTCAGGTTATTTTGATGAATTCATCCTGCAGGAACAAGAAGATATAAAACCGGAAAATTCACCGGCTCCATTACTGCGGAGGGAAATCGGGCAGTTAAAAACTCAAAACTCGGATTTGTCCAAACAGACCATGGATCTGCTTACTGAAAATGAACAATTGAAAAAACGACAATCCGAACTGGAGACATTGCTGCAAGACATGACTCAAAAACTCGATTCGATAGATAATTTTGCAGGCAAGCTCAATAAAAAAGTTTTTTATAAAAATCAACAAGTTGAAGACCTTATTGCCGAAATATCCAATCTGAAAACATTTTATAAAAACTGAACATTCACCAATCGCAACAATCAGGACATTTTATCTCTCCCAAACCGAGTTAAACTCTCTTGTACTGGGGGACGTAGTTGAAATGTTGACATTTGGGTTGCGATGTCATTTTTTTTGAAAGCTATAGACGTTATTGCGCATACCGCTTTTAATCTGAGGCGTTAAGCCCTTTCCAATCTCTTACCGTTTTTAAAAGACCTCCCCTCCGGTCAGGTCGTCCCCGAAATCCTCGTGCCATCACATGGAACAGGCTATTTGAAACTTGAAAACGGATTTCCCGGATCATAGAATTTTAATATGCTATTTGTATATATCCAAAAACACAGGGGATGAAACTACCTTAAAAGTCAAATGTCAACATTTCAACTACGTCCCCTATTTGGTTAAAAGAGCTTTTCGATGTTAACTACGGGTACGGGCTCGTTGTTATATATGGTTATTCCCTGGTAAATGGGAACGTTACGGTAGACCTTGGGCAATGGTAAAATAGGTTGTACAGCGTGGTGAATAATGCGATTGATGATCAAACCCTTCTTTTCTTTGGTATTTTTCAGAACCACAACACTTCTGTTCTTTGTATCCAGCGACAGATCCCTGCTTTCAAATAGTTTTTCTTCATCGACCAGTGGAATTAGTTGGCCATCGTATTTATACATGGGGGCTTGTTTAACTGTTTTTTTGTTGTCGTCACCGTAATCGATAAATGTATCGACATAGTCTTCCGGAATGGCCAGGCAGACATCACTCACGGCAACAATGATGCAGGCAAGGGAGACATTGCTTTTCAGAAAGGATAAATGCCATTGACATCCTTCTCCAGGGCTACTGGTGATTGAACATTCTCCTTGATGTTGCAACATAACCTCTTTGACTGCATTCATTCCCACGCCTCTACCGGCATTGTCATCCAGGTTATCGGCGGTGGAAAATCCGGTCAGAAACAGAAGATCAAACAGGTCGGATTCACTCATGGCATCAAGCTGATCGGTGTTGTAAAGACCGCTTTCCAGGGCCTTTTTGGAGATCCGCTTGGTATCAAGGCCTTGACCGTCATCAGAAACCGTCAGAAGGATGTGTAGTGCGTCTTCCTTAAGCTCCACAGTGACTTTACCGGAAGGATTTTTATTCATTTCCTTTCGTTTTTCGTTAGGCTCGATCCCGTGAATCACGGCGTTTTTGAGCATATGATTCAAAATTTCATGTACTGAGTCCCAGAATTCCCTGTCTGCTTTTACTCCGTTATCGATAAACTGAAAATCAGCATCTTTACCATAGTCTTTGGCCAGTTTGGGAATCAGGCGTTCATATCGAGTTAAAACCAGGGGTACTTTTTTGATTTCCTGGTGAGTACTCAAAAACTGGTTGAACAATGATCCGGATTGAACGAGCTGTTCTTCGTTTAATGATCCTGTCAGAGAGTAATAGAGGTCTTTTACTTTTTCTGAGAGGGATTCGTAGCCATCCAATGAAACAGAAACATACTCTTCTCGCTTGCGGGTCCTGATTTCGCCGTTGTCAACGCTTCTCTGCTTGATTAGGTCGCATACTTTTTTTTCTTGACCGCTGATAAATGAAAGACCCGATGCCAGGGATTTCTCGATTCGGATTAACCAGGATTCAATTTCCAAATCACCTTCCTTACCGGAATTCAGGACTTCCAACATTTCTTCGATTTTAAATATGAACTGTTTCAGGAGGTTTGAAAGGGAGTGGGTCAAAAGCAGTTCAAAGTCTGCCAGGCGTCTGGTGATTTCTTCCATTTGGTGGCAAAGGGTTTTGGCGGGTTCTATTAAAAAACCGCAACTGCCTTTTAATCCATGAATTTTGTTACCAAGCAGCCTCAGATTTTCCGAATAAACTTGCAAGTTCTTACGAGAAACGAACTCGCAGAGTTCTTCAAAGTTGAAAATGCCGTCATCCGGAAAGGAAAAATTATCCAGGGATTTTACCAAGCTTAGAATTTCACCGGCCAGGTTATGTGCGTCCTGGGTGATATGTTGCCTGGTTTCATCATCCATGATGATAGCATTTTTTAATGATTCCTCCTGATCTTTTATAATTTGAGACTGGTTTTCAATGCGATGGGAAACAATGTCCAAATTTCCCTGGGCGCTGGTTGGATTTAAAATACCTTCCAGCAGCTTTGTTCCCTTTTGGAATTTCAAATCGACAGCAAATGGGTGTTTATCCCCATTCATGCCGGTTAAGGTTACTTCAATGGGAAAAGGCACATCTTCGTTTTGGTCGAATGCAAATTGCAACAGATTTTCGACATTGCTGTCATCAAGGATGTTTTTAATATGGTCTGATGTCTTATTACCTGATGCGATTGGAAATTGATTTGCAGTAAACTCGTTTGAAAAACGATATTCCAATGTGGAATCTATTTGGATGGACAGTTGTTCTTCTTTGGCAGATTCAACTTCCAATAAACTGTTGAATGCACTCATATCCCGAAACATGCCGCCCATACCGATGATATTGTTATTTTCATCAAAAACCGCATCCGCGAAAACCTGCAGTTTGATTTTTTGCTTTTCCTTGCTTTTAAACAGAAATGGTACCCCACGAAGGCTTGGATTTGTTGACATCAGTTTGGCTTTCAAGGTGGAGTCAAACTCCTTTTTACCTTTGTGGATCAGTTTGGACATAGGCTTGCCGAGCATCTCTTGGGCATCAAAACCAAGCAGGGGGGTGATATTTTCGTCGATAAAGGTAAATTTCAGTTTCTTGTCGCATTCCCAGAGAACGTTCGGGATGTCTTGCTGACGGGATAACAGCAGTCGATTTAATTGTTTGCTTTTTCTTTCTTCTCCATTCAAGCGTGAGAAAACCTTTGTTTTAGCCAGTAACTCGGCTTGATCAAAGGGTTTTTTGATATAATCGTCCGCTCCTGCTTCATAACCAATCAACCTATCTTCAAGTTCATGCTTGGCTGATATCAAAATAATCTTGGCACTCGATAAGTCCGGATCATTTCTTATTTTTTTACAGACTTCGTAGCCATCCAGGCCCGGCATCATAATGTCCAGAAGCACTATTCCCGGTTTAAACGATTTTGCTTTTTTAAGTGCTTTTTCACCGTCTAATGCGGTCTCTAACTTATAATCTTCTTCAAGAATGCCGGAGATTATGTCCAGGTTTGTCTGTGCATCATCCACGATCAATATTTTTTCCACAGCTTGCATATGGTTCATTTGGTAATAGAGTTTAGCAGGTTCAGTACGGGGTTTATGTTAACCAGATCACAATAATGCAGGTTATCGATCAGTTCATTTAACCTGTCGATGCCGATCAAAATATGGGATACGTCTTCCCCTGCCAATTGGTAGTGCCCGAGTCTTATGCTTTGTAAAATCTCTTCCAGCAGGTGAGCGATAGCTTCGATGTTTTTAAATTCCATCAAATTTGCCCCGGCTTTGATTGAATGAGCCGCGCGAAACATTTTGTGCACCAGATCCGGATCATTTTGTTTTAGGTTTCTTTCCAATAAAAGAATGCCATGTTCGATCTCGTCAAGGTGCTCCTTTACCTCTGCAACGAATGTCGAAAGTATTTCCTTATCATCCTTTTGGCTCATAGGTGTCCAGTGTATCGTCGATTCTATGCTGATCGTTCCTTGATAAGTTTAATGGCCATTTCCGCCATTTTGTTCAAATCCGGTTTTGAGACCTGACTATCGGCCCTCACGGATTCGCCCTTGTGTCTGAGTTCATCTGTAATGATCGATGAATAGAGAATAACCGGTAGTACTTCCAGAACAGAATCTTCTTTGATGTTTTTGGTTACGGTGAAACCATCCATCAAGGGCATTTCTATATCGCAAATGACTATATCCAGCAGATCCTTGATTGATTGACCTTCATCGACCTGTGATTTTAAATCTGTAAGAAACGTTATGGCCTCTTCACCGTTGTTCACGAGGAATACTTTGAAATTTGCCTGGGTCAGGTTTTTATCGAGGATTTTTCTAATAGTCGGTGAATCGTCTGCGACCAATGCCTTGTATTCCTTATCGGCTTTCACCGAGGTAGACCATAATTCTTCGGCTGATTTGGGATTTAGTGAGGACACAATGTGTTCCAGATCCAAAAGCTGGATAAAGTAATCCTCCTTATCCACCATTCCGATAATCGATTTGGTGTCCATTTGTCTAATGACTTTACCCGGCGGAATCAGCTGCTGCCAATTGAGCCGGTGTATCTCTACCACGCCTGAAACCAGAAATCCCTGGGTAGAATTGCTGAACTGGGTGACGATGATGTTTTCATGTTCTCTTTTAATGCGTTCCATTCCTAACCAAACGCTTAAATCAATCACCGGCAGTACTATGTTTCGCAATGGTATCGTTCCCAAAAAGCAGGGATTTACAGCATAATTTTTCTGTTCAAGATTGGGTGATTCGATTACCTCCATCACTTTCGCAACATTCATTCCGAAGAAATTGTTCTCTTTTTTGTTCTCCCTTCCGGACTGAATATCGATAAAAAATTCAAGCATTTCAAATTCATTGGTCCCTGTTTCCAACAGGATTTCCTGTTTTCCCATTTATGCTCTCCAAATTACTACAAAAAGGCGGTTGTAATTTTATAATAGTCTGTAATCCAGCCATTTCCGGTTGCAATCATAAGTCTTTTGGTTGGACAACTGCTCACAAGTGCTGTCGAGTATGAATACTCAAAATTAAAACTCAGCTATTAATGAACAGTATTATACAGTGTTTGATCACAATTTACCAAATAAAAAGAAAACCAAGTAAATCTTCAAATGTAACCATTTCTGAAGGATTGGTGCTTTAACTAGTACCCGAACGTAAACCCCTTAAAGCCATATTCCGCTTTGATGCTATCGTGCAGATTGATCCTGAGGATTGACATGCTTTCAACTATCAGCAATCAGCTCTCAGCCGGCTTTTGTTCGAATTTTCTATGCTTTATGCTGAATGCTGATAGCACGTTAATCTTCGAGCTGAGCTTCTGTCTGGCATAAGGCTGGATAGGGTTTAGCGATTTTCCGTTCAGGCACTAACTGATAAGGCAGTGTTTTTGCCTGCTTAGGTCTTGATCCGGCTTTTACCTCCAAATTCTTTCATAGCAGTGCTTTGAGCATCCTTGCCAACAATCCTGCCCGATGTCTTTGAAGTTTGTTCCACGGCAATGGTTTTATTGTGAACGAGTAGCATTAAAAACAGCGATAAGCCTGATAATGGTGTCTCAAGTCAAATTCCCCGCGGACTCTCTTCCAATGTCGGCTCCTGGTTTGGTTTGGTTTGGTAATACTCCTGGGAATTATGCTGACTGGCAAGAACTACGGTCTGTTTTGGGGGATCTTATCGGTGGTAACCGTGGTTATATTTTATGTTGCCGAGTTAAACGGTGTTACTTTTGAGGCACCGGCGATTAAAATAACCGGTTTTTTTATAGGCTGTTTTGTTTTATGTCTGGCAATCCTAGGTCTGGCAGTAATTTATGAAATCACCACAACAAAAAGCAAAAATCAGCTGAATGAAGAACGGGCTCAATCCGAAGATCAAGCGCGTGTTCTTAGTGCTGCCATTTCCGAAGTGAAACAGATTATGGAAGGAGCCGCACAGTCCAATTTATCTCAAAGACTGGTCGGAGATTACCAGGATGAGTTGCTTGAATTAAAAATGAGTATCAATTCTGCCTTGGGGATATTGGATCGCACCATTTCCGGCGTCAGCGAGGTCAGCAAGCTCTTTATTGGTGGAAGTGAACAATTATGGGCATCAACAGGTGAATTAGCTGAA
>JANQLH010000365.1 GCA_028280735.1 SAR324 cluster bacterium
ACCTATCAAGGAGCCGTCATCCGAGGCCAGTTTTCCTCTCAATATTCGATTGTCATGGATGGATTGCAATAGTTGACGGGCTTGCAGTTCATTTGCCGGTGGCACCTTCATTAAGGGTCTGACACTCAATTCTCCCTTTTCGTTGAGCAAAATGTCATCGACCGTGCTGGGTGATATGATATCCTCTATTACGATCAGTCGCTTTGTCCCATCGTTATCGCTCGCAACGGTCTTATACCACTGGATGGTCCGCAACATGGATTGCAGGAATCCGGCTTTTTGTTCGGGCGCTTGGATACGAATGATTTCATTGGTTAGTTCATGGATACGAGCCAAGGCGTCCACGGTAAAAAGAGATTCGTTTTTTCCCTGTTTGATGCCGAGAACAATGACGTCGTTGTACCTGAAATCGCTTTTCATCTTGTTATACAAAACGACTGCCGGATTGTCGGGATTGAGCATTTTAACGGGATCTGTATCGGTCTTAATGCTGGGTAATACAGCCAGGAAAATCAAAGTAACAACCAGGTAAAATAGAATTGTCAACCGCGGGTTGTTTAATGAAAACCAGATTAGTGCTTTTTTCATATGATCGGATTTGATGTTATCACTATTGTCATTTATGCCGCTGAAGGAAGTATTCCAAATACTCCATGATAGAAACGCCTGGAGAAGGAAACTGCTGATGGCCTTTATCTCCTGTATCCGCCAAGGTAATATCAACGTCAGGATGACACGGAGGCGTTGTATTTGCCCGGATTCAAAGCATGGAGAGCGTATTCAGGTATCAACTGATTTAACCGGTAAACGATTTGTACAATCCTAAATTATTATCTGGCTTCTGGGAAAGCAATGAGTTAAATTATGATTCCTTCATTTTTTTTATCAATATCCCGGTTCTATTTTTCCCGGTGAAAAGGAACAGTCGAAGTTCAGCTGATTTTTGCTGAAAAAGAAAAACGAATTGATTGGAAATGTCCAATGTTTTCAATTGGTTAAAACTAGAGTGTAACCCCACAGTATAGACCAGCTCGAGAGCTATTGACAAATGAATAATATTTAACTTTTTCATCAATTTAAATGTAATCCTCCTGAAAAACCTTCACGTCGGATTTCAACCAGGATCTGTATTTCTTTTCCTTATATCTCTGAAATTACATTCAAATTTTCTATACATTCACATCAGGTTAGACACCGTCCGATTTCCGTCTGGTTTGGAAAGCTCAACGCTTAGTATTAGTGGATAACAGTCTGAAAGTTTGGAGAAAAATGAGGTGTTTGCCGGGAAGTGAACAGGCGACCGACATCTGAACGGGTAACCTTCCGAGAAAACCAGATCGCCTATCTTTATGTGCTAGTGGGAAGCTATGGAATTACTTAACTTTTACGAAAAAGTCTGTGGCCCCGTCTTTTTCTTCTTTTTCAACCAGAACATGACCTGTTTTTGCACAAAAAGTTTCCATATCTTTGTTGGTTCCAGGGTCTGTTGAGGTCATCTTAAGAATCTGACCGGAAGACATTCCCTTGATAGCTTTTTTTGTTTTAAGAATTGGCTGAGGGCAAGAAAGACCTGAGCAGTCCAGCGTTTCATTAGGGGTAATATCGCTCATGATTTCTCCTTCGAAGAGATTGTTTTGCTAAGATAAATATTCGCTAGAGTTAGCGAATATCGATTCACACACGAAATACAAACCTTAATTTGATGTTAAAGTATGTGTTAATTTACGGAATGGGGAAAAGGATTGCAAGTACATTTTCATTTGGGATCTGAGCTTCACGGAAAATGATTGTGATTATGTCGCGATTGTTTGATTTGCCTCCTGTTTTTAACTACACAGCTGAATAACCGGGCTATGTCGGGATCTGAGCCCGGTGCGGATTTCAAATAAACCGAAATCATGTTATACACCAATAATCCTTGTTTTTCGGTATTTTTTCCCTTGAATTTTAAAATCAAATGAATATAGACTTTGCTTTTCTAAATCCTATTTGACTTAGATTTAAACTAAGGATGCCATGAAGATAGCGATTCAATTAAAGGAAGGGCCTTACAATCACCAGGCCTCCGATACCGCTTACAATTTTATTCAAGCGGCCAGAAAACGGGGACACGAGGTTGTTGCGGTTTTCTGTTATAATGACGGTGTTTACAACATCGCAAAACACACAGAGCCTCCCCAGGATGATAGACATGTTGCTAAAAGATGGTCAGAGCTGGGTGCGGAAGGGGTTACAGTCTATGCTTGTATCGCTGCGGCCAAGCGTAGAGGAATCACAACTTCTACCATAAAAGATGAACTGATTATCGAAAATACAGAGATAACCGGTCTGGGCCAGCTCACGACCCTTGCCATTGAAGCAGATCGTTTAATCACCTTTGGAGACTAGGAGACACCGATGACAGAAGAATATGAAGATGATGAAGTTGTAAAGAAGATCGCACTCATTACCAGAAGAGCTCCACACGGAAGTATTTATGCATATGAAGGGTTGGAGACTGTACTAATTATGGCAGCATACGACCAGGATATCAGTATGATATTTATTGACGATGGTGTTTATGCCTTGAAATCAGACCAGGACACCGAAGCAATCGGTATCAAGGGATTTGTTAAAACCCTGACGGTTCTGGAGGATTATGACGTTGAAAAACTGTATGTTGATAAAACCTCTATGGAAGAAAGGGGCTTGGCTGTTGAAGATCTGGCAGTTCCTGTTGAAGTTCTTGAATCCCAGGAGATTGCAAAAATAATGGCGGAGCAAGACGCTATTATTGAGTGATTTTTGATAATTAAAATATGTAAACAGTTTTATTCAACAATTCAAACAAAGGGAAAGGCATGTTACATACAGTTAATCATTCTCCGTTTAGAAGTGAATCGTTGACCACTGTCCTCAGATATCTCCTGCCGGGTGATGTGTTGCTGTTGATTGAAGACGGTGTGTACGGGGCACAAGAAAACACAAGTTTCTCGGATAAGCTTAAACAAGCCATGGCAAACAACCAGGTTTGCGTGCTTGAGCCGGACCTTAAGGCCAGGGGCATCGGCAATCTTATCGATGGGGTCAAAAAAGTGGACTATGACGGATTTGTCGAACTAACGGAACAGCACCAGGTAACCAGCTGGTTGTAGAAAAACAGGGGCCTGGCGGCAGGCCGCAACAATTGATGAAATTACCAATAAGCGGTTTTGAGGTACATGTGGGGAGTGTGAATTGAGATCGGTTTCATCCGCATGCTCGATTTACGGCCCACGGGAAAAATCAACAGTTCAAAGTTGAATATCTCAGGATTGTAAATTGACAACTGATCAGAGGTAAAAATGAAATTTAGACGTTTAGTTGCTTTGCTGGCAATTGTAATGATGGCAGCAATATCTGTTCCTTCAGGCCTGATTGCTCAAAAGTCCGGTTATGATCCGGATAAAGAGCTTTGTGCTAAAATGATCGCCGCGGGAAAAGAATATTATGTTCGGGGTAAATACCTCGATGCCAAGAACTTCTTCAGAAAAGCTATTGAGGCGGATCCTCGCTCTCAAAAAGCCTGGAGATATTATGACCAGACAATGGTCTTTGCCTTGGCTGAAAAAGTAGAAAAGAACAACGATCTGTTAATACCCGACACTTCAATTCGAAGTGATGTAGGTCTTGTACTTCCCAAGCGTCCTGCAATTACAACTCCACCCATCGAAGCCGTTCAGCCACAACCGATGATGGGCGATTATGGGGATGAACCAGAGGAAGAAGAAGGATGTTAGGAGATAAACTATGAGTGATGAAAAAGAAAACAGCGTGTTAGTACAAGTCATTAAGGACGGATACGCCAATTTGTTTTACGAGCAATGGTCTCTCAAAACAGCGGCCTTGCTCCTGGCGCTATTAAGTGTGATTGCTTTTGCCTGGGCTCGCCCCTGGGGAG
>JANQLH010000389.1 GCA_028280735.1 SAR324 cluster bacterium
TTTATGCCCCGGCTTCCACTTCTGCCGGTCTTTACCAATATACCAAACCTACCTTTGAAGATGCCAAACGTTTCTGCATCCACAACCACCAAGTGGCCCTAAGAAAGCCATTCCCCGTTCTTTCGGGATGCTGGTTTAACGGACTATATTCCCGTTTCTGGCCTTCTCATGCCATTGAGATGACATCTGCCAGGTTGCACTATTATGTTGGTCGAATTCTGAAAAAAAACGGGTTGGAAAAAACTACTCTTCAACAAAAACATAAATTAGCAGCCATTATTCACTTGTGTGGAGTCTCCAAGGGAGAGCGGTTTGCCGGGTCGGGTTTTGATTTCAACAAAATCCCAAAATGCGGTAGCCATGGGACATTAAACTATTTTCGACGGATTGAGCGTGCCATGTCGAGAATGAAATCTGTTCCTGAAAACCTCCTTCAAAAAATTTTCTGAAACCATCAACAATTTGACAGGAGAAGCACGAATGTTTAAATTATGAAACGTGCTTTAAACCCCATCCTACAAGGAAAAAGATGGAAGATCCAATTGTTGAAATGATGTCTGACAAAACCAAAGAATGGTTTGCCTATGCCGTAGTTGGCATGATTTGGGCTGATGGACGGGTTGATCAGGCCGAAATCAAGTATTTGAAAGGCATTCTGAGTTTCTTAAAAGACAAGAGGCTGATAACTTCTGTTCTGGAGATGATCAAACAAAACACCATGCCCGATCTCACTCCAATAAAAATAGATAATGATCAGGCCATTGCCATCATGAAACACTTGACATCCCTTTCTATCGTAGATGAAGAGCTGGCAACTTCGGAAGAGGTTTTTCTCAAGGATGCCGCAGTCCATTTGGGACTATCAACAGCCCTGGCGGACAAGTTCATCGCCCTTGCCCGCAAAAGACTTGGAGGCAACAGGTTCCCTGCGAGCCTGCTTGTTGGTGAAGATTCCGTGGAGGTGTCTTGTTTTGGATTCACGGAAAACGCCTGCATGATTTTTACGGATCGACTGGTAAATCCCCTGGCACGACTGACCTTAAAGCTGCACACAAATCCCCGGGCAGACCGGGAAACCGGCTTTTACAACCCGATTGTTGCCGAAGCTCAATGGTGTCGCGAAGTTAAAAGCAACGTAGCCAAATATGTGGTCAAAGCGGCGATGAAGAGACCCATATCGTCTGAAGAAGGGGCCCGGTTGGTCTTTTCCCTGCCCGAAGAAAGCGCGATAAAAAAAACATTCGAACCGGACTTCAATTGCCTGCTTGGTTTTTTTGTCAGCTGCCGATCCTGCGGAGAAAAGGATATTCCTTTCTGGCAACTACGCACCCGAAGCCTGCATGCAAACAACAATATTTTTGGGATACCGCTCTACGACAAGGCATTTGGAAACTCGGATTTTTGTGACTACAACCTGTTCCAGGTATCGGTGTGTCCGAACTGTCTGTTTGCCAGCAACCAGATCGACTATTTTCAAAGACAGGATAAGGCAGTTGGTGTGTCACTTTTTGATGTCAGTAGTTTTAAAAGCAGATGGCAAAGTGGACTGACCAAAAGAAAAAAACTGGTAGGTAAAAACGACAGTTGGCTGTTTTCAGGTGAGCGAACCCTAAACCAGGCAGTAATCAGCTACGAACTGGCCGTTCTTACCCACGATCAACTGGGTCAATTGGGAGATGATGAAGATTTTGCCACCCATCAAAGAAAATCTATTTCCTTTAAACTAACCCAGGCAGAAATGTTGATGAATAAAGGAGAAAGAGCCATGGCCGAGCAGATCATGCTGAAGGTCAAAAAGCGCCTGGAAAACGCCTTTCCCAATATGGCAAGAGAGGCAGGTATCAGAGCCGCACATCTGATCGTGTTGATCAGTATTTATTTTAAAAACCTGGAAAACGTGGGTGAATACTTAAACTACCTTAATAATTATTCACGCCGACACCCTGTCAAGGCCGGCTCCAAGGAGTCAAAGCTGCTTAACCTTGCCGTCCGCCAAACCACAGAAGCCTGGCAATCCAAAGACCAATGGGCTTACGATTCCATGCATAGTTTTCATTTGGATAATTAGTGTCTGAACGAAAAATCGCTAAATCCCTATCCAGCCGTGTGCTAGAAACCGGAATTCAATTTGAAGATTAAGGTGCTATCAGCCGTCAGCTTTCAGCATTCTGCATAAAGCATTCAAAATTCGAACAAAAGCCGGCTGAGAGCTGAAAGCACTGAATCTCGAAGCTTCAAGTTGCCCTTAAAGCTTTTATTGATGTTGTTTAAACTAGATTTCGTTCAGACACTAATTAACACCAGTTGCTAATTGCTACAACTGAATGCCATTTAAGGGTCTGTCCAACCCAAAACTCAGGCTTGTTTGATAAAACCGATAGCTGATAACCGATACCCGCCCTTAAGAATACGACTGGTCATAGAGTGCGAATAAGGTTAAAATTAACTTATTCGTTCAATTAAACATCGCTCCTCTCACTTGTAAAGATCGACTATCATGGGCTCAATCCGCATTTCTATCAGGCTATCCAATCCGTTAAAAGACAACCTGGCAGCTAATGAAACAACTGCTTTGGTGGACACGGGATCTATCAATCTTTGCCTGCCCAAATACTTAGCAATACGGCTTGGTTTACAGGAATTGGAAAAGAGAGATGTGGTGGTAGCTGATGGAAGAATCGTAAAGTGCTCATACTCAGGCCCCGTATTGGTGGAGTTTGATGATAAGAAGTGTTACACGGGAGCCTTGATTTTGGGCGATGAAGTGATACTGGGTACTATCCCCCTCGAAGATATGGATTTAATAATTCATCCGGCAAGTCAGTCGGTAAAACCCAACCCGGAAGCGCCTGAGTTGCCTTCCATCATGAATCCGGATTGTGTGTAACACCAGTCTATTCCTGGGTTTCTGGTTCCTGAAGCACTCCGTTTTTATACATAACCGTCTTTTTGGTGCCATCGGTGTAAATATAGGTGCCTTCTCCATCCATTCGATTGTTTTTCCAGGTGCCAATGTATTTCGTACCATCCGGGAAAATGTACGTTCCCTTACCATGCCATTTCCCCCTGGACAATTGTCCCTTGAAAACGTCACCACCGGGAAGCGTTACAACCCCTTTACCATGCTGTTTTCCGTCTATCCAACCACCTGCATAGATTTCTCCATCGAGAAAAACCATGGTTCCCTGGCCGTGCGGCTTATCATTTTGCCAGTCACCTTCATAAACCTGACCATCCTCACCGTAGATCATCTTACCTTTGCCGTGCCTCAGTTTGTTTTTAAAAAATCCCCGGTAGGTCCCCCCGTCTTCCCAAAGAAAGCTTCCCTTACCATTGATACAGTTTCCCTCCACACATACGTCCATATTTGCCAGCGAGGTTACTGACACCAATGTTATAAATATCACGGCGACAAAGCATGTTCTCATGTGTCAATCCTGGATAGAAGTTCTAATATTAAGGATTTGGAAGTAAAAGTGGAAACAGCATAACGCTGTTTAAGGCAATAGGCAAGGGTTTGGATCTGAATATACAAACACTGGGAGATTGAAATCAGGATTATTTTTGTCCGGCTTTGGCTTGGGCAACCAAATCCAGAATGGTGGTCAATTTGGCAGGCTGTTGCTGAAATATGATGGTTTGCTCCGTTTTGCCATAATGGGTATCGATAAACTCTTGAACTGGAATTCGCTCAAAATGACAATCCAGGATTTTGGCACAAGGTAATCCTTTCTGCTGGGTTCTGCAGTACTTAAAAGGAAGGTAATGCCCCAACATGCGGCAGTAATTGTTTTGTTTGTCATATCGTTCCAAAAGACGCTCCTGACGGGGCTCAAATAATAGGGTGAACGCAGCAACAACAAGGGGGAAACGAGGGTGTCGCGGCTGCATTCACCCCGGGATTTGGCTAGATCTGTGTTACCATTTTCCCGTTTTTCCGATCTCTGCAGCAGGATGACCTTTCAGAGCCTGCAGTGATTCATCCATATCCTCCTGGGGAAGAGAATAATTGAACAGTTTACCGGACATAAATGCATCATAGCCGTTAAGGTCCATCAACCCATGACCGCTCAGGTTGAAGATAATAACCTTTTCTTTGGCTTCTTCCTTGGCCTGTTTTGCTTTCTGTATAGCCATCGCCACAGCATGACTTGTTTCAGGAGCGACTATCATACCCTCTGTTTTGGCAAAAAGAAGGGCCGCTTCATAACAATCCAGTTGCTGAATGGCTTCCGGTGTTATTAATCCTTCCACAGCAGCCTGAGAGACGAGAGGTGCCATTCCGTGATATCGTAATCCACCGGCATGAATTGGAGGCGGAACAAAAGCGTGACCCAATGAATGCATAGGCATGAGTGGCGTCATCTTGGCAATGTCACCGTGATCGTATACAAACGGAGCCCTTGTCATAGTCGGGCAGGACGCAGGTTCCACGGGAATGATCTCTATATCCGCGCCGTTAATCTTGTCATTTACAAATGGGAAAGCAAGTCCTGCAAAGTTACTGCCTCCACCTGCACATCCAATTACGATGTCAGGTTTTTTCTCTCCGGCAACAGCTAATTGTTTTTGTGCTTCCAGACCGATAACAGTTTGATGAAGCATGACATGGTTAAGCACGCTTCCAAGTGAGTATCGGGTTTGACCGCTTTCATCGGTTACCGCCGCTTCGATTGCCTCGCTAATAGCGATTCCAAGACTGCCCGGTGTATCGGGATGTTTATCCAAAATATCCCTTCCTGCCTGGGTTTCCTCGCTGGGACTTGGTACGCATCGACCTCCCCAGGTTTGCATCATTACCTTGCGAAACGGTTTTTGATCAAAGCTGATGCGAACCATAAAAACCTTGCATTCCAAACCGATTAAAGAACAGGCAAAGGAAAGGGCACTTCCCCATTGCCCGGCACCGGTTTCGGTCGTTAATCGTTTGATTCCAAATTCCTTATTATACCATGCCTGGGCAACAGCTGTGTTGGGTTTATGACTTCCCGCCGGTGAAACACTTTCGTTTTTATAGTAAATACGAGCAGGAGTACCCAAGGCTTTTTCCAGATGAACAGCCCGATGTAAAGGTGATGGACGCCACCTAAGCAACAACTCCCTGATCGGTTCCGGAATATCGATCCAACGTTCCTGACTGACTTCCTGTTCAACCAAATTCATTGGAAAAACCGGTGCCAGCATCTCCGGGGAAATCGGGTTGCCATCCGGTCCTAACGGAGGTTGCATGGGGGTTGGTAAATCCGCAGCAAGATTATACCATTGCTTTGGCAGGTCCTCTTCCGAGAGAAATATCTTGGTACTCATGTACATCTCCTTCTGTGCTGTTACAACTAGTCAAATCTGGACTTCGAGGATTATCCCAGGTCGGAATGCTTATCTATCATCTGTTTGAAAAACGAGGGATTTTTTTTCAGTTCCCTTGATCCCCTGGTAATTTTACACAGACTCAGGCCCAGCTTTTCCGATATTTTTCTCTGGCTCATGCCCTCATTCAGAAGTTTTACCAGTTCCCATCGAGATGAGACCTCTTTTACCTCGTTTTCGGTTAAGAGACTCCGCAAGAATTCAGCAATCTGGTTTGGATCATCTGAATTAGCCAGAACCAGGGCAATCTCTTCTATTCTATCCATAACACCCTCCCGATCGGCGTTATTACAACATTAAAAGGCAATGGTGCGTGTTTCGGCAATCAGAAACAGTACTGACCGGGATACGATCTGTCAAGTCTAAGTCAAGCTGTTGAAAAAATAGGAAAAGGCTTGTTACTATCCATAGAAACACTGATAGTGAACAAGCCTAATGCTACTTAAGAAATCACTTGGGGGTTGTTTCTATCCATAGAAACACTACTAATCAAACTTGGATTTGTCAATAACGATTACAGTCGCCCAAGAAATATCCTGCCAATTCAGTTGGTTTCAGCTTTGACTTTTCGTAAGGGCTGTAACTATACTATCATGTGTTTGGAAGAAATGATCAAAAGTCTTGCAAATTCAACCACGACAATCAAAAGGAACAATGATGGAAATCCTGGACCGGATGGAAGGTGAAATAGGAGTTCTGGTTTTAAAAGGCAACATGGTAGCTCAAACCGTTGGTGACATTAAAACCTATCTTGAGTCTTATATAGAACAGATTGAGATGAGAGGATTGATTCTGGATTGTGAGCAAGTTGAATATGTGGACTCCGCCGGACTGGGTTTATTGGCATCAATCTTCAAAACCCTCCAAAAAATGGGAAAAAAGCTGGCATTGACCAGGGTGAACAATCGTATCATGGAAACATTTACCCTAACTAATCTGAACAATATATTTATCGTAACCGAAGATTTTTCCGATGCCTTGAATGCGCTGAAGCAATAATAAAATCAAACACTTCCTGACGTCTTCAGCAGTATTTCCTGCCATTCATCCGCTAAGTCGCCCCTGTCAAAAATCACTTGTCGGTTACTACCCAGAATAATACAAGGAACCAAGGTTTTTTCCAGAAGCGAACGATCAGCCGCGGTTTCAAAATAAAAAAAATCAAGCAGGTTATCTTGAAGCCAAGCGTTACTTTAAGCAATCTTCCCCGGCAATAAGTCATGGCTGAGGTTTCCATGGTTCACTCTCCTATTAGCTCACTCTTTCCCATTTAACTTGTTCCATTTCGGTCTTTTCCCCTTCGGTTTTCCCATTTTGATTTTTTATCTGGGAAACCGGTCCTGCAAAAAAACCTCATTGTTTCCGCAAAACCTGGAATGACAGGGGCGAACGCAGTTTGCCAGAGCTGTCGAGAGCGGACATGATTTTTCATTACCGATCCAATCGGACTGGAAATCAATATTGAAAACAATGTTTCCCCCAGGCAAGAGATCAGCTGAAAAAAACAGACCCCCTGCTCAACACCGCAAACGCCAACTAAGCGAAGCATCCTAAAATCGCCGAATTGTTTTTTTCTTGAATTTTCATCAGCGACCATTCAAACTTCTTGCTACTTGTTACCAAATCTTCAAAGAGAGACAGAACGGAATTGGAAACAGGAAAAAATTAATCAATCTGTGAAATTTTTTTTAAGTGTCTATAGAAATTGATTTATACTACTCAAATATCAAGTATCTTTATTACGATAAAAACCCTAATTTTTTACTACGAAAGATGAATGTAAAGGTTTTGATTGACAAAAAATATTTGATCGGTAATATCCATGGCAACACTGATATACATTGTTGGGGTTGACCCATGTCGATCAGGAATGAAAAATCTAAAACAGAAAAAACAAATATAAGAATAAGAATCAAAAAACCAAATGATAAATACCTTCATCTTTTAGATTAAAGTTATGATCGTTTTAATTAGATAAAATATAAT
>JANQLH010000391.1 GCA_028280735.1 SAR324 cluster bacterium
CGGGCTAACCGATCAGCGCCTTGATGGCCGGTTTGGGAAATGGTGCGTTGGTAGTTGCCTTGGCTGTACAGGACATTTTTAAAAACCTGTTCGGCAGTGTACTCATCATGGCTGACAAACGGTTCAAGGTTAGCCGGTGTGTTTTGGTCGAAGGATTCGATGGTAAAATTGAAGCTGTGGGATTCCGGTCTACCCAATTTCGCACCCTGACAGCTCACCTGGTTACCATATCCAATGAAAAAATGGCGTCCGGCAGCGCGATATCCAGTCATTGCTTAAAATGGATGTTGTAGACGGTTTTATGATCGAAACCATTGAACCCGTCAGCCCTGCAGTGATTATTTGATTGGTTGGTGGTAATCTGTAAATTCAACTGGCCGGAGAGTATTACCTTTTTGGAGAGGGTATCATATCTCTGTCAATGGGAGATCGTAAAAAACGGTGACAACTACCTGAAATTTGTCCGGGACCTCAAAGTGGAAAAAAGGTTAAACCGGAGTTTTATCGACCCGGGGAAAAAATTTCAGTTGAGTTGAAGGTTGTCGAAAGACCGACTTTACCCCGGGATCTACCTCCGGATAGCGCCAGTTCATTATAGATCCGGTGCTTTTGTATATGACAATTATCTTAGACCGTAATATTATTCTTATTTCCATCATCGATGGAGCCTTTAACCCCCTTAACGAAGGAGACTGAGTATGAGTGATTTGAATCAAAGCGAAGATATCTACATCGCCAAGCAAGAATTGGAGAAGAAAAAGGAAAAAATGGCCAAGGATCAGGTTGAGGTGGCCGCTGCTGAAAAAAAGAAACAACAGGAGCTACATTACATGCATTGCCCAAAATGCGGTTCGCAACTGGTGGAAATCGGATTTAGAGACGTTATGATCGATAAATGCACCGGGTGCCAGGGTGTTTGGCTGGATACCGGCGAACTTGAACAGGTTATCAAGGACAAGTCCTTCCTGAATAACATGCTGGAAATATTTAAATGAACTACCCAGCCGAAAACTTTAGTCCTTCCTTATATCATCCCGAACCTGCAGACTGCTAGCCTTATCTCTCACTCCGGGCTTGCAGACTGTATCACAATAGTAAAATTTATGGTTTTTCTATTTTAATAGACGAAATATCACACTTGTCACCCCGGACTTGATCCGGGGTCCATTAATTATTTCAATTAGTTGCAAATGGTTTCCGGGTCATGAGATGCGAAGCTTGCAGCATCGATCGGAATGACGCAGAATCAAAATCTACCCATAATCACCAAAATTCTTATTGTAACACAGTCTGTTGACCCGGAGTCCACATAACATGAAAAGAAATATGTTTGTTCAACCGGCAGGGTTGGGTTAAGGCGACACGGTTTTTTATTGTTTTATCAAAGCCTTTCCCCTCGATACAAAAGAGATCCCTTGTTGGTTTTGGGTTCCTATCATTATGGCTTCGATTATGGGGGCGTTCATGGGTACGTCTGATTGCCAGTGAACAATAAAGTTCGCTCCTGATCCACCTTTTATACCCTTTTCCGGGACAATGTATCGTAACGATTCCATTGGTTTTACCAGCACGGGATTCTTGAGAAAACTCATAAGAAATTTTCCTTGAGTTTCAAAATAATCAACCGAATGCACCCGCATCGAATGTATAGGGTCGATGTTGCGAATGCTGAGCGTGATCGTCAAGATAAAAGGCTTTCCCTGGTTACCACTGTATATATGTGAATAGGCAGGGACATAGACTGTCTGCTCTTTTGCCGGAGTTGGGAGTTCGTGTGACATTGCTACTCCATGACCACTCAACACGATCAGAAAAAGCAACAGACTTACGATGGTCTGCTTCATAATCTTCTCCTTTAGGATAAATATATTAGTCACTTATTTTTTGTTGAGGATCGCTATCCTCTCAAAGTGCAACGTTTGGTTTTAGTTCTGTTCCCGAAATCTTTTGTTTGTCAGGTCTCTTAAAACCTTTCCTGATCAAAGATTCCGGTAGCAGGTAAGGTTTCTTTAGGTTCTTAAATCTGCAAACCGTGTTGATTTAAGCTGCTGGTCCCGGGTAATCAAACCTGAAAAAGTTGTAGCATTTATAACCAAATCTTTAAATCCCTTAAGAGCTTTTTCATTCCGATTTTCTTGCAGTATGGATTAAAGAATGTTCGGTCCCGGCACAATGCATTGTTCAACCGGAAATCCAACCACACTGTCTGTTACAATCCCGAAAAAACATAGCTAAGAAAGGAGAATCCCTTATTTAGTGCAGCTCTCGGTCTTGATACAGATATCGGTTCTTAAAATATATTAACCTTGGTGGAATATAGTGTCTGAACGGAACCCCATCAATTCTTGCAGGAAAGGAGTTAAAAGGTAGAGTTTGCTTCGGAAGTTTACCGTCTTCAGCGTTCAGCAATCAGCCAGCTATTTATCTGATTTTTTTTTGGAGCTGAATGCTGATAGCTGAATGCATGTCAAACCTCAAGATGAATCTGTATGATAGCATCAAAGCGGAATAATGATTTAAGGAGTTTCCGTTTGGGCAACAGCTACCGATCGGTTCACCTGGAACTGGCGGACGATCTGCAAAGGCTTGATCTTACGGGGAGGTAATACTCTGATTCCAAATTGACTTATGTATCATGAACGGATAGAAGCCCGATCCTTGCGGCCTGTGATATGCTGCCTTTCATTTTGATAGACATAGCTACTCATTGTGGGAATTTTTGTAGGAAAGCCCGGGTTCGTTATTTTTTCGAAGCGTCTGGTTTCGCTTCTCAGTATCGACAAGGAAGTTAGTCGGTCAACAAGCTTGAACCGCCTGTCAAACGATCTCCTTGAATCGGCGGCAGAGGGACTTGATTCAGGAGAAAAAACAGGCGGCCCAGTCTTCTATTTGTTATTTCCGGAATATAACAAAATTTGATCTGATTTGATTTCGGTTTGTGGGTCTAACTCTTTTTGTTGTCAAGTCTAACCACATATATGTGCAAACACTGGTATTATATTGTTT
>JANQLH010000416.1 GCA_028280735.1 SAR324 cluster bacterium
TTGGTAGATATTATTGAGAAAAACAAAAGGCTTTTGATTAAACCCAATGTATTCAAATTTTTGTTCTGGGCTTTCCGGCATTGGCCGGATGCGATTGCACGGGGAATGAAAAACTAGGCTGTTTATGACGCAAATAACCAAGCAGGAATCACTAAACATTCAGGTAGTTGAACAACTTTTCCTAACCACGGCGTTATTAAAGAAATCAGGCGATAATCGAATATTTAAAAAATTCGACTTAACCACCAACCTATATGCTGTGCTGGTCAAAATCGCGGCCGGGAAAAACTCCGGCTCAATGCTTCAGGAATATGTAGAAGGGACACCGGCCAGCATCACCCAAAAACTCAACCAGCTTGAAAAAAAAGGCATCATTGAGAGAAAGCTCGATAAACATGATAAAAGAAGATGGGTGTTCGACATCACAAAAAAAGGGCATAGGATTCTCGATGAAATCCGGCCTGTTTATGATGAGCAGCTGGCATCTTTGTTTCAAGGATTCAATAAAACTCAAAAAAGCCAATTTCTAAAAACATTGAAAGAACTGGAAGGAAGGTTAAGGATCTAAAGTCGGATTGTCCCGCAAGGCTAACCAGGTGAAACTGAAGACTCACCGGAAGAAGACAAAAGTTTATTAATCCTCATGTTTGCGGGATCTCGATCTTACTTTAGGAATTTTGTCCTTAACTTTATGTTGATAAAACTCGGAAAGCCGAAAAGCCGCAAAATAAGAGATAACTGCCAAAGGCAAACCAAGCACAACTCCCCCTAATGCCATGGCACCCATGATGGACGGAGCTTTTTCCATTAATGCCGTCACTGAATCCAGATTCATTCCCTTGGGGAAAGTGAAATTGTTCTTCATCCCCAGCATTCCGGCACCAATCAGATAAGTCATGGTATATAATAAAGGAGCTGTGAATGCATTGGTGATCAGCACCCCAATGGTCGCTGATATTTTATTCCACTTCAGCAGAGAGGCAATAAAGACTGCCAGAATGATCTGCACACCCATGGTAGGGGACATTCCGATGAAAATTCCCAGGGAGAATCCGTAAGCTATCTCCCTGGGATTTCCGCGGATTTTAATAAATCGTCGATAGAGGTTTTTGAACGATTTCTTTTCTTTGATTTCCTGTTGGTTATCCATAGCCTCACTGCATGCAGTTGGAAGTTCGGACATGGTTTTTTTAGCCTGAACTTCCGATGGTATCCGACAGTGACCGGTTAATCACCAGGTTGAATCAATCAAAAGACCAAAGTTCACAAAGATTTTACAGGGAGAGTTGAAGGCGTCGGAATTACAAATGTGATGTTACGACGGTTAAACTTAGATTAGTTAAAGCCCTTCTATCGAGGTGCCGGCCGCTTGGTTGATCCATCTTGAAATTAGTGTCTAATCAAAAACCAGCTTAAATCATACCAATAAAAGTTTGAAGGGCAACTGATGCTTTGAAGTTCAGTGCTTTCTGTACTCGGCGATCAGTTCTCAGCCAGTTTTTGTTCGAATTTTCAATGCTTTATGCTGAGTGCTGAAAGCTGACCGCTGATAGCACCTTAATCTTCAAGTTGAGTTCCGGTATCTGGCGCAAGGCTGGATTAGGGTTTAGCGATTTTCCGTTCAGACACCAATTACCAGGGAAAGACTTTAAGGATCATTGGGAAATAAGCTCCGCCAGTGCTTCTTCAAATTTATCCGTACGACCGAATCCCTTTCGCATTTCACCATACGCATTTTTTACGATGTTACCCGATCTATCCACCAGAAAATAGCTGGGCCAAAAAATAATGTCTAAAGCCTTCCAATACTGATTATCGTTATCCAGCATGATGGGATAGTCACAAAGGTACATTTTAGCCACGCGCTCCACCCTCTCACGCTGCTCTTCCATCTCTACCTCCGGAGTATGAACACCAATGATTCTCAATCCTTTGGATTCGTATTTTTGTTTTAAACCATAGACCCATGGCTTGCTTCGAATGCAGCTTATTCAGGTGGTGGTCCAAACTTCAATCAGGAGGACATTGCCTTTAACATCGGCAAGTGATAAGGGTTTCGAGTTAATCCAAAGGTCAGCGGTTTTTCCGGTAAATTCAGGCAGTTTGGCTGCATTAACCTGGAAAGATGAAAACAGCAAGAGTAAACAAAAGGTAACAAACAGTAATTTTTTCATGAAAACTCCTTTCATGCGAACGTACGGAGACCTGGATGTTTAAAAACTGGGGTTGCTCTGATCATACCTTATGTTAAGTAAGGTGTCACATCTTTATTACATGAATCCGACTCCCTGCGAATCGTTTCCAATCCATGTTAAGCATGAAAGCATAGTCCTGAGTCAAACTTACCTGCTTGCTTCAGCACTTGTAATACCCACTATTAAGACCAAATTAACCTTATTTGTCGCACCTTGTTTAAACTCGTGTTATTCACGACACAAAAGTGATTTTTTTTTCCAGCCCTCAAGCCTTCATTCATAAAGAACCAGAAATATCGCAAATTGCCGCTAAGACACAAAGTCTTTTTTGCCTGAAAAATGCGGTCGGCTAGTTGCAAATTTTTATACCGGAAGATCAATAGCATTGCTCAAACACAGCAATAGACACGGCTAGCAAGAAAACAGCTTCCGGGATACAGGCAAAAAAAGGGCGATGAATGATCTTTTATGTCGAGTGAAGTCGACAAAAGTGAATATTGTTCATCTTAGGCTAGGTGAGGTATTAATCATTCGAGTGTGATGTGAGGTTGCGACGAATCTGAATACCAGGCAAAGATAGGTTTCGGTATCAGCAATGAGGAAGTTCATTTTGGAGGCTTTACTCTGCAAACGAGGCACGCTGGTTATGAAAAGCCTGTTTCTCTTTTTTCATGAACATGGACAATGGTGAATTCCCATCATTGGAAATGATTATATGAATTATGGGAAATGCGATCAGCAATCCCTTACTTTCAGGAGTATTCAAATGGAATCTTTCACGTTGCACTTTGGGCGTTTTTTTAGCGCTTTTTTCCTCATTGTTGTTCTCACCGCGGGATGTAGCGAAAGCGGAGGTAACTCTTCGCAAGATTCGGCAGGTATCAGTTCAAGCGATTTGTCAACATCAATGTCTATGATGTCAGTTACAGGGCCTGATGTTGATTCGGCGTTTAAACTGATGATGGATGAATTTGTTACAGAGTTGCAATTACCCGCCGGAGTAACGAGCGCTACCTTCACAAATCATTACTACTCATTTTTTGTTCACAATGAAAAAGATGGTGATGATTATGCAGGGAATTTCGTGCATCTGGTAAATCATGGTATGCCACCGCTGGGTGACCGAGTCAATTCTGCTTCACACACGGGCTACCTTGAACGCTTAACAAATGATGTTGGCGTTGAGATGTATTTTAACACCATCACCAACAGAATTGACCCGCATGTTGGCCTTCCTATCTATCAGAAAAAAGGTAATGTAACCATTACTTTTATGAGTGGCACCACGATGACTGTCGCCATGGATGATCCCCATTCCAATTTGGACGGGTATGTCATAGAAACAGCTCCCAACACGATTGAAGAAGTCGGAAACTTGAAAAAATTCGATATCACTTTACGCGCGGTAAATGAGCAGGGTAAAAGGGAAATTGATCTGTATATCGATGATGCCGACAGGGGTGACCCCGGCGAGCTTTTTTATATAAACAGTGTTCGGGTTGATGTGTCCGATGACGGTCTGGATCTTCTGTCGGATATCGTAACTTATCCCGGGGGAGGCGTGTTTAAGACCAATTGCACCCTGGCAGAAGCTGAAGCAGCTAATGATCCCTTTGCGGGTTATCAATGCCTGAACACCTTTGTACTGTTTTATCAGGCAAGTTATGACAAACCCTACTGGGGTCCTGTTCATGCGCCAAATGCAGAGGGAGATATCGAGAAGTCATTTATCATTCCGGATGAATGGTTTCCGGATGAAAACACGGAGTTCATTGTAACGATCAATTATGACCATGGTCCTTTTTTAGGTATCGAAGAGAGTTTTGTGAAAAAACTTGGTACATTCCCTTCTTCTGAATACCTGGCCAAGTTAATGTTCGGAGGTGATCCCAACAACCTGGTGGATGGAGTGGAATCGATCGGAGATAATGATGGCCTGAATCTGTTCTGGAGATTCAGGGAAACCAATACACATGCCCCGGTAACCCTGCCGGCGGAATCCAGGATTAAGATCAGTCTCTGGGATCCGGTTCATGAGGTCGATCTAGAGGACTTCAAAGCCGATCTGGATTCGACTCAACGCAGCACTGTGCTTAGCGGAGATTTGTCTGCACATCATCATCTTGAGCTAAAGATCAGTCTCGAATTTGAAGATGGCAGCCAGGCAAATTCCAGATTTCACCTGGTAAAACGTTCCGGTTTTTGGAAAGCTTATCCCTTTTCCTATGTTGGACTTAAAGAACAATACTACACGGATAACAATAAAATCCTTGCTTCAGTAGTTTCAGGGACAAGAAATATTATGACTCTGGAATCTGCATTTGGTCGTCTTGCTGAAAGCATTGATCTGTTTTTGGATCCGGGCTTCACCTCTTCCCAAACAGACATTCCGGATGGCTACCACTTCAATTATACCGGGTTCAATGAAACCTGGACCGCTGTGGATGGAGGTGATAATCGGCTTGTATTCGAATCACTCGATGCTCCCCAGGAATTGGGTTATACTTATAATCCATATTATTTGGATGGCGACGATCATTTTACCATTTCTTATGAGAAACTTTACGATGCCTCATCCGATCACCAGGTTTCAGCTCTCAGTGTCACATATGACGGAGTCAATCTGATTGCGGAATGGTCCGAACCTATCGATACCTCAACCTTCAATCCCGAAGACTATTTTTTTGATGTTCGATATTCCCTGAATTATGGAGCACCGGAAATTTCCAAATACCGCTGGGGTGATGTTCTCAGATTTGAATCTCCCCTGCTCGGTCCTTCGGCAGACGACATAATTCAAGTGGATATTGGAGTCAATCATTATGATGGACTGATTAGCGGCTACTATAAGCTGACTTGCCGATATGAAGATGTTGAAGCCGGCACATGTGAGAAATGAAGCGTTTTTAATCAGACAGCTTGCAATAATGCCATAGCGTAAAAATATTAGTACCCCCGCCGGAAACGGCGGGTTCCGGGGAATATACTTTTTTATTGAACCGGTGAGAGCGATACGGGGCCAACCCTGGCATACTCTTGTTCGCCCCCTTCAGGGAATTATTGACTTCAACACACCTTTCTCCTAAGATTGCCTCGTTTACTCACCATAATTCCAATAAAATCAGAGAAGATGCCGTGATTCCTAAGAAACCTTTTGGTCGAACAGAACATCTCAGCAAGCCTGTTATTTTTTACGGGATTAGATAAAATCCCAAAACATCCATTGTTACTGAAAGGGGGCAGTAATGGCAGTCTCTATCATCGGTTCCATAGCCACGCTGACGGGAATCGTCGTTGTTTTTGCAACAATTGCCTACCTGGGTTATTGGGCTTGGAAAAACAACAAACAAACCGAATCTTTAAAAGGTATCGAAAGAACGTTCGAACGTATGTTGGGAGAAACCGACGAGGAAAACCGGGAAGGAAATAATCTCCAATATAATTCAGATAATGACAAAGTTTTCAGGCCATGGGTGTGCATTCACTGCGGCACTGCCAATCCCGCCGTAGAAAACACCTGTGAACAGTGCGGCAGAGAATCCCAATCCTGAGAAGTAACCCGGTATGCTATTGCCTTAAATAGGTATCGGCAAAATCACCTTATTCAATCCTGAGTGCTTCAGTTTTAAGTCTTCAAAAGATGTGGGCTTTCGAATCATAGTCACTTTCTCTTGGGCAAAGAAAGAGATGATTTCCTTTGAAGCAGCTCGATAAGCATCCGCAAAGTCGCTGCCAATCGCCTGAAAGTCGTCAATATCAGGAAATTCAGCTACGACACCTTCATCGTACTTCGATAAAACAGCGTAATAATGTTTAATATGCATTTCCACTCGATTAAATGATTCCATAAAAAATGTGTGCTTCGTTTTTTCCGGATTGATCATTTAGATTTTCATTTGCGATCACCGGTCTGGCTTATATTTGAACAATGTTAAGGAATCGCCGCCTGCAAGTCAAAGAAAATCAGTTCTGAAAAAAACAACTGATCCCAATCTTCCTCTAAAGCATAATATATCAATACTCGCATGGCATGGTAGTCAATTATCGGTTTTCTGTTACCGATCGCTGGTGAAAACTTCTCTTTCTGTTTTGGCAACGAATTAAAAGGAGACATGTTGCTCTTAAATAGCTCGCTTGTTTTTCAAGTCCTTTCCGGATTTGAGTCATTGTTCCACAATCTGATACCCGATGACTGATAATCTAAGGAAAATCGGAATAAAAGTCATACTTGTAGGCAAGGCAACGCTGAAACAAACCCTAAAGTGTTTTTAAACCTTATATCTACATTATTAAATAAAATAATCTAATTTTTTTATTTTAGATAACTATTTAACAGGCTTTTAACAATACGAGGCAACCCGCTTGAGAGGCGGATCATCACCAAATTGTTCCGGGTTTACCCCTTAAAAGCCAAAGTGGTTTTTTCGTCATAACCTTGCTTGAAGGCAAAGGCTATAACCAGTAAACTCCAGCCTCCGGTGTATTGATATCATCGTTTTTCAGTTTTGCAGGGAGGTAGCCAAGCAATAGGATTTCATTTCCAAGCATTCAAACAGATACCTTAAACAATATCCAAAAGCATTATCTTATTTCAACGATATTTGTTTTATTTTGACAATTTATTTAATTTTTGATACAGGAATCATGAATTATTCTTTACTATTTAAATTATAGACCCTTTTCCCTAGGTAATCCGCTATTAGGCATCAGACTGTGGAACAATTGTTCGATTCAAAATAAAAAACAAACGATATTCGAGCTAATCGCACTGCACCATCAGATTGGAGAATGTCTTTTCGTCTATTATTTTTTAAACCGGAAAGCAAAGCTTTCACAACAGACCGATAGCGAATAACCGATAACTGATAACCATGTCTTGTAATTTCTGTCCTGAACGGCATGATAAAAACCCAAAAATGTGTAATTGGAAGGTTTCATCCACCTGATCGACTACTGAAACTCACCATGCGTTTCTGTAAGGTCGATTTGTTTTAAATAACATTTCCAAAAATTTCTTCGGAGAATCCTCATGAAAAAATACAAAGGTGCCTTGGCTTCCATCTGTGTTTTGTTGTTAATAACCGGTTCGGCATGGGCCGACTACACAGACCATACGCTGACTACCGGAAATGTCCGCCTGTTTTACTCACCCTCTACCCCGGCCACCTGCAATGTGATTTTGTTTGGTGTGGGGACAAACATGGGAACTAACCAGTACGACAAAATGTCAAACGAATTGATCAGCTATGGATACGTGGTGGGAATTATGGATCACAACCCGGGCAATATGGTGAAAACCGATGCCACAAAATTCGCCGCTCTGGTTGAAGATATCAAACTGGAAATGGTTGATTGGCTGGCGGCTACGGCTTGTTCCGCAATCGATCACTGGATTGTCGGCGGACATTCTGCCAGCGGTCAGGCAGCCCAGGAAGCTCTTTCTGCAGATCCTGCGCTTGCCGATGCAATCTACAGTATGGACCCATATGATGCGACAGCTGTGGGCAACGTGTCTTTGCCGGCCCTTTATTGGGGATTTAACGTAACCACTTGCCAGGTAACCATGAGTGATGCTGCAGAGGCGGCATATTTACGAAGCGATGGCCAAAGAGTGTTTCATCGGGTGGCCAAAAAATCCAAATGGGGACTTTGTTTTGTGAACTATGAGTATTATCACTGCAGCATTGCGGACCAAGGGTGCACGATTTTTTGTTCCAACTGCAAATCAACCCCAACCCATTTTTACGTGGATGTAGCCAATAGTGTTCACAAGTTTATTGAAGCAGCTTTCTACGGCACCTGGACCAAAGAAAACCTGGCCGTAGACAACCCGACCACCCCCATCACCCTCTTTGTCGATTCAGACCTACCCTAGTTGCCCAATCCCACCCGGTTCATAAAATTCCCTCAGAATACCCGCTATCCGGGTGGGATTATATTTTTAATTACTCACATTCAATCGATGGAATAACTTTGCTAATCGATTTCCCCCCCCCCACATTTGATTCAAAAACTTTTTCATCCAAATTTGTCCAAATTGATATTGCCAATTTGTCTCCGGTTTATTGGCATTGTGGCAGGAACTCTTTTAAAGAAATACGACCACCTAAAATCATTAGAAAATACTTATGTTTTACCCGAACAATCACTTTTAGAATCTCTTCTCAAAGGAATTGAACCAGCTAATTGAGTAGTTCCAAAAGGAAAACTTGAAAAAAGTACAAATGACGGATTGCCAGTACCCAAACTGATGATAGATGCCGATCCCATGGATCCTTATTACGAAGATCGGTCAATTGGATTAATAAGACTGGATTAGGCAAACGAAAAGCATCAAAAAATCAGGTGGCAGGAAAGACTAAAACAAAATGAACGGCTGGTCTCCCGAGTCTGATCCTATGGAGAAGGTCTTCGTTATGAATACGGATACCAGGGGATCGCTCAAGGAAATTCTGTGAAAATAGGAATCCTGATTTCATTATCCGTGACCACCAGTCAAATTGATGAAAACCATTGCCGGAGATTGCAATGGGTTTTCATCAAATTTGATAATCCCGCGTCAACTTGATTGCAATAGGAGTTAATGGTTGAAAGCGAGTTAATATGCACTGGTGGGATCGGCTTTTAACAGATTTACGATGGGGACTTTTTTATTTTCTCTAGCTTGTTGCTGATAACTTTGTGTAAGAATATCTTTCTTCGGATTTCCGAGGACCCTACTTGCACTTTGCCGCCAGATACCTGCTTCTGAATCGAAGAAACCTTGCCATTCATCATAATTGTGCCGGAAATAAGTTCCTTAGGGGTGGCATACTCCTTATTGGCTGAAGAAGCGGCATACCGGTAGCCGCCTGCTGTGGCTTCAAAGGTATCATAGTTTACATTGACTTCTAACAGGGAAAGTTTTTCTTCGACAAAGGCAACGATATCATTAGTATTTTCAACGTTCTTTTCATTATGAGCCAGATCCAACAACTGATGAAGAGCCACTCCCGTGGCCATGGTTTTCCCTCGATTTCGATAGCGATTAAAAAGTAATTCATAAGATTTCTCCACCGTTAGATCAGGATTCTGTCCGATCATCCCAGGTTTGAGCAGATCCTTAGTCATGGTATCAAAAATGGCCTGGTTGGAATCCTTTCTGCTATGACTTAATACCTCCAACGCCTTAATACGATTTCCTTTTTCAAGATGGGACTGGTAAATGATCTCAATAGCAGCATCATGCGACGGATGTAAATCCAAAAGCGAGGCAGCCGCCTGTTCCAGCTTTTCCTGGTTGCCCTGTTTTTGATAGAGGATTAGTTTTGCTTCCAAAACCCTGTAGTTGATATTCCCAATTTCCAGAGCTTGATCCAGGTTTTTCTCCGCCTGTTCAAGTTTATTCTGTTCAAGAAGTGTTAATGACTCTTTGTGCAGTTCAATCGCTTTCTCTTCCTTTGTCTGGCAACCACCGAATATCAATAAAATTAAAAAGACAAAGACAAGGTTCTTTTTCATCACTCAACTCCTTCATGGTTTAATAGGTTGCATCGATGCTTTTTTTTTCATATCCGACCATCACTGGCTTTAACAAATGGCTTGATTCATTTTATATAAATCGATCAAAAGGAATAGTAAAGAGGAGCTTGCCCTCCCGGATAATCATCAAATCCGGAATTATAGTCTTCAATGCGACATCCCATATGAAATCAACTTGATTCTGTGTATTTGGTTATGCAAGGATGAACGACAGACCAAAGTCACAACATCAACACGCTTTTTAAGCATCCTCTTATCCAACTCAATCCTAATTCGTTCTGAGCCCTGTCGAGCTTTCTCTAAAGCCAGTTGGATATCTTCTTGTTCGGTCGTGCACAACTCGTCTGACACAATATGCCATCCGTAAAAGAAGACAAACCCTCAACCAGATAATTAGTGTCTTAACGGAAAATCGCTAAACCCTTATCCAGTCTTGTGCTAGATACCGGAACTCAGCACTAAGATCAACGTACTATCATCCGTCAGCTTTCAGCATAAAGCATTGAAAATTCGAACAAAAACTGGCTGAGAGCTAAATGCTGAAAGCACTGATCGAAGCATCAAGTCACTCTTAAAGCATTTATTGGTATGGTTTATACAAGTTTTCGCTCAGACACCAATTAATAACAATAGTGACCCGGCTAATAAACGATCTATTCTAAATTTACCGGAACTTCAGGAGACTATTGACATGTCAGATACAATAAAAACGGGGAACAGAGTCAGTGTTGAATATACCGGCCGGTTGGAAAACGGAAAGGTTTTCGACACATCCAGGGGAAAACGACCGCTTTCTTTCGAGGTGGGTGCCGGGCAAATGATTAAAGGGTTTGACGATGCCGTACTTGATATGGCTCTCGGAGAAAGAAAGACTGTGACCATTCCTCCTGAGGAAGCTTATGGGGATAAAAAGGACCATCTTTTTATCTCAATACCAATTGCCAACGTTCCACCCGACATGAAACCGGAAATCGGGATGATGCTGTCACTGACCGACAAATCGGGAAACCCGGTACCTGCCACAATAACAAAAATCGGCGAGGAAAGCGTGACTCTCGATATTAACCATCCCCTGGCAGGACAAACCTTGATTTTTGATATTGAAGTGGTTGAAATAAATGATTAATTTAGATTTTCATGTTCAAGATTTGATCTCACTTTCATCTACAGTGTTTGAGAAAATACAATGCATGACATGGTTATCAGTTATCGGTTATCAGACTGTTGTGAAAGCTTTGCTTTCGATAATCATGGATTTGTAAATTGAAGAAAGTGCTTTTGGTTTGACGGATTTAGAATCCGGGTCAAATCCCATAAACGCTAAGATCGAATGTAGGATGGGTAACTTGTTACCCATCAACCGATTGTAAATGGCTTTCGATCAAATGCAGCCCGATGGGTAACGGAGTTACCCATCCTACGGTTCAGCCTAGTTTAACAGTCTGCCTTGGGCGTCATGATTGTTGAATTACAGTTGTTTTAATAATCAATGGTTAATTGCGAATTTTAAATAATGCTTTGCTTAATGCGGCGAAGCACGCCAGCTTTAATACCATCCCCCTCCGGTGAATATCGAGAATAACTTAACGCTTATAGGGGTCAAGACCAGCGAATGTAGGATGGGTAACTTGTTACCCATCAACCGATTGTTAACGGCT
>JANQLH010000395.1 GCA_028280735.1 SAR324 cluster bacterium
TCTGACCTATGGTGGCGCTCGCAAGCTCGCTGACCATAGGCTAATTTAATGAACGCTTTCAGCGTTAAGCGCAATTCATTGTTGTTATATCGGAAAACAGCTTAGTGCATATGGGGCTTGACCCGGAATCTATTTGCAACTGATTGAAATAATTGTTGGACCCCGGATCATGAGATGCGAAGCTTGCAGCATCGATCGGAATGACAGAGCTTCAAAATCACAACATGATATACAAATTTTTAATTATGACACAGTCTGTCCACCCTGCGTAACAATGTTTTTTTGTACTGCGGGGTGAATCAAACGTAACAAATCTCTCAATAGAACATCAACGTTATCTTTCTGGAATGACCTGTCTTTAACCCTCACCGGCTGAAACCTCTTAATCGTCATGCAGAGAAAACCATCCCGGCTCATTTTTAATGATTTCAAGATTCTGTTTTTATTTGCTGCCGACTTCCTGTATTTTAAAAAGAACAGTGAGAATCTGTTGGAGTGTGATGAGCAGTGATCAGCACCTTACTTTTGCACGTTTTTTAGGAGGTTTTTATGGAATTAGGAGGATTTTCGGTCAGTCTGGCTGTGAAAGATTTACAGGCGTCCAGGGAGTTTTATCAAAAGCTTGGATTTGAGGTGTTTCACGGGGAAGAGGATCAAAACTGGTTGATCATGAAAAATGGGGACGCAGTTATTGGTTTGTTTCAGGAAATGTTTGAGAAGAATATCCTTACGTTTAATCCTGGATGGGATACCTCCGCCGACAAACTGGATTCATTCGCAGATGTCCGGGAGTTGCAGAAAGAATTTAAGGCTAAGGGGCTAACGCTTGAATCGGAAGTCGATGAATCCACTTCAGGTCCCGGAAGTATTACTTTGATCGATCCCGATGGAAATCCCGTATTGATAGATCAACATGTGTAGTTTTTTGGCAAGTCGCGGACATTTAAGACCAGCAAAGTGGGAGGAAGACTGTGCCACTTCAAAACAGGGTAGACCCATGGGGTAATATTCATGCCCTTGAGGCCAGGGGAGATTTTATGGGCAACCGGGGAATACTGCACGATGACTCTAAACAAATCGTCAGATCCCATCAACACCAGGCTTGGGTGACCTGCCTGCTGCAATTCAAAAACAGAAAAAGGAGGCTCATGTCACCTGGAACCTACACGGAACTGTTTTTTCTGGATGAAGCCACTGCATTTGCCGCCGGACACAGACCTTGCGGGGAATGTCGGAGGGAACGCTACCTGGAGTTTAAAGAGCTTTGGATAAAAGCAAACCTGGATCAACCGGTAAAACAGATGAAAGTATCCGAAATCAATAGAGCCATGCACAAGGAACGTATCTTCCGGGGCAAAAAACTCAGCTACCCATACCCATTCGACAAATTGCCATTTGGTTGTATGTTTGCTATAGGAGAGGCTGTGTACTTAAAATCACGGGAAGGGATTCTGCGATGGTTTTTTAACGGTTATAGTGCGTCGCAACCAATAAAAGTTGCAAACAATGTAGACGTTTTAACTCCCAAATCGGTAATGAAAGTCTTCCAGCTGGGTTTTAATCCACAGGTTCATAAGACACGGCTAACGCCGCTGAGTAATTCTATGCCGCCCCGGCGGGTTTTATCCAACATTCAATAACAAATCCGTGAATCATTGATCACACATTTTCAGGTTTTTATCATGCGTAGCAGTGTTCACAGATCAGGAAATTACCGGACGCCAGTAAAGCTCCGGCAAGTGTGTTATGCAAGTGGCGGTGGTTGATACCGTCTTAATTGTTGTTTTTGTCAATCTGCGTTAAGCGTTAATCCAAGCAATCCAAATAAATATTATGTCCACACAAAAAATCGTATTCAACAACATCAGCGCAAAAGCCTGGGAGCATCCTGCCGATAAAGCGGCTTTGTCGGCTTTGCAAAAAATACCCGGGGTAAACATATTATTAAAAAAGTTTGTCGGGATCACTACGGAAAAATCGTTAAAACTGGCGACCCTGGCTTCAGCCATTCGCACCTCGGAAAAGCAGTATCCGAATTTACACAAATTGTTGAAGGAAGCATGCGAGATACTTGATCTCTCTGATTTACCGGAACTGTATGTAGCCCAGGATCCTTTTATGAACGCCGGGGCTGTGGGAGTTGAAAAACCTTTCATCATTCTTAATTCATCTGTTGTTGAAAGATTATCCGACAAGGAGATTCTGGCAATCATCGGTCACGAATTAGGTCATTGCATGAGCGGTCATCTGCTCTATAAAACCTTGTTGTACCTGTTAATCAATCTCTCTATTTACAAACTGAATATTCCCCTGAGTGGATTTGCCATTACTCCGATTATTCTGGCATTAAAAGAGTGGGACAGGAAAAGCGAACTGAGTGCGGATCGCGCAGGGCTCTTAGTGGCCCAGGATCCAAGCGTTCAGTATTCCCTGTTGATGAAAATGTCCGGAGGATCGGAATATTCACAAATGGATGTGAACGAGTTTTTTAACCAGGCAGCTGAATATAAAAATATGGATGGAATAACCGATAATGTTCACAAATTGCTTAATTTAATCATGCTGAGTCATCCATTCCCGGTCTTGAGGCTAACTGAGCTAAAAACCTGGGTGGACAGCGGCGGATATGATGCAGTGCTGGCCGGAGACTATTTCAGAAAGGGGGATAAGGACCAACAATTCAGCAATCTGAAATCCGCAGCAAAACAATACAGGGAAGATATAGACAGCTCCCGGGGGCCCTTGGCAAATATTGCTTCGGGAATTTTTGGTGCGGTAGACGCTGTTTCCGAAAAAGCGGCAGACCTCAAGGATAAAGCTTCGGAAGGCGTTTTTGGTGCGGTTGATACTGTTTCCGACAAGGCATCAGATTTAAAGGGTAAGGCAACAGACGCTTGGAGTTCCATCTTCAACAACAAGAATAACGAGCATTAGTCGATTCTTCGGGAAATCGCTCCGGATTTTGAAACCGCATGGTACAATAAAAGATTGACCTCTTGATCCGGAGCCTGTTACCAACAAATAAACTACACAGCTTGTTGATCTGAATTCATTCTCAAAAACGAATCATTTTAAGCCTTAAAATGACAACACAAATCACTCGAACAGCCTTAAGCTGCATACTACCTCCTCCACCGGCCTCCATTTTCCAAAGCTAGAAAATCATTTTATTCAATTTACTTTGATGATTCTTCAGCGGTGTCCCGGTGCGTCTTGAACCCGGCGGTAAACCTCTGCCTGTGACTTGTGATTGCCAAAGTTCATAACAGCCAAGCCTAGGGAACTTGCCCTGATGTGACCCTGAAGCATTTGCCGCTATGGAGAGATCATCTTTTTAGTGGAGGTAGTATGACATCAAAAAAACGATTTGTTGTGTTTTCGATTTTGGTTTTTACGTTAATAGTGGGTCTCGTTTTTTTTGGAACCAGAAAGGCCGGCGTTTATAAAGGATCCGAATGTCGGCTTGAAAGTCGGCCAACTCAGGATAATCAGCCTGAAAAAACGGAGCTGTTAAAGCTAATTGAAGCTGTTGGAAAAAAGAGTAGCTGTATGAACCCGGGGTATTCGAATTAACTGGCTAAACCCGGGGTTGCGCGGATTCTCCGACATTCCCCGGGTTGTTCATAGCCCATACTCCTATTTGGATCGTTTTAATCCAAAAAATTATTCAAAATTTCATCAATGGTGTCTTTAACCATGGTTTCTCCCTCGTAAGTTCCCGGTGCACAGACCACATCCGTGTGATAGAGCTTGTTTACAATTTCCCCCAATGCCTGGTTAAAACACCTCAGCTCCAAGGTGTGACCGGCTTTTCCAATAATTCTTAGCTGACCGTTATTCCCGCAATTTTTTGTCGTCGTGCAGGATTGCACGGAATGGCAGGTTTTGTAAGGGTCATCCGTCGGAGATTCATTGGGGTCCAATGCCTGGCACATCCTGGTAGTCATTTGCGTTGGCGCGATTTCATCTGCGCTGCCCTGGACCATGAAATAATCAGGAAAACTATTTGGATCGGGATTAATCAAGGTGGGAAAGCTGTCCTTTCGAACGATGGGAAGACCGGTGTTGATTTGCGTGATATCCGTTACCCCGGGTTCATTGACAAACTTAACAACAAGCGGTTTGACGTCATTAAAACTGTTTTCATACAAGCCATGGGGATTGGATTGATCAATAAAAAATGCGAAATCTGTGGCGGGATACATTAAAACGGCTTTGCTGATTTCCTTGGGGAAATTGGTAGCTAAATATCCGGCCAGATGCCCACCGGCAGACTGGCCGTAAACCGATAGTTTTTTCATCCCCGGTTCCTTGCCGTATTGAGCTGACATGCCGTAGTTTTGTCCGTATTCGTAGATCCAGTCTTTGGCGGCAATTACATCCTCAAGTATTTTCTCTCCATCCACGCCGTTACATGCCGGAGGTGCATCCTGGTGTTCAAGCAGACGGTAATAAGCCGCAAAAACGATATAGCCTTTATCTGTGAGGTTGGTCCCGGTAATTTCAATACTTAAAGGGGCTCCTGGTCCCCAAGCCTTCCAGCCCCCTCCAAAAAAGAACAGAATCGGTTTTAAGTTTTGTCCGTTGGGCTGGTTTTTTAAAACATCCATTTCCAGCTTACAGGAATCGATCTGTCTGAAATTGACTTTTTTTAGGAAAGGCCGGGTTTTCTTAGTCTGATCGGGAACCATGATGTTTAATCGAGATCCCATGGTAAGAGTCCATTTTGTTTCTTTAAATGCGGCGGAAGTATCGATATGAGTCCAGGAATCAGGATTGCCGATGTGTTCCCTCGTTCTGTCGTCGTTTAGGAGATTGTCTCTACAATAGCTCATATAATCCTGCGCATAGTAAGGAAAGGGATTTTGGCAGGCTATGTCGCTGTAAAAAACCTGCTCGTCGGTGGTATCAGGATCTTTTACAAGTTTGCAGCTATTGCCGTCTTTGTAATAAAAGGGTTCATTGTCCATATTCCTTAAAAACTCTTTCTCAATGGCTTTGCATTCCAGACACTTTACCCTGTCTTCCCCCACAAACAAGCAGGAACATCCTTGTAAAACCAATAGGATCAAGGTTGAAAACAACAAAATAGAACCGGTCCGTATTCTCATGGCAGATCTCCTTTTCCGCGTTCGGTTATAAATTAAAACTGTTTCTATATTGTTAACATATTGGAAAATAAAAACAATATTTCTTTTGTAGCATGATTAACCCTCCAACCCGGAGTATTCCTTGGTTCGTGTCTGAACGAAAACCAGCTGAAACCGTAGCAAAAAAAGCTGTAAAAGCAGCTTGGTGTTGCCACATATGCGAGACTAAACTGATCCTTAAATTGTGTGATTCCATCGGGGATTACGATACCTAAAGGCAAAAGTAAGAATTTTTGTTTCATTAAAGCTCAATTATTCCTATAATTCTGAAGATGTTTAAACTGGTTTTCAGCCGTAATGGGAAATATAAACAAGGCTTTTTTATCATTAACACGAGTCTGAAGTCCGGATGAATAAAGATGTCACAATAAAACATGTGAATAATAACAAGAACCAGCTGATTTCGGAATTAAAGCTTCCGATTGTCAGGATTAATCACTAATTAACATGGCTAGAAATATTGAAATCAAAGCAAAGATAGCAGACTCAGCTTTTTGTCTGCAAAAAGCCCGCGAGCTTTCCGGTCAGCCGGGACAGGAGATAGTACAGGAAGATTTTTTTTTCAACTGTGATCATGGCCGTCTTAAGTTAAGAGTATTCGCCGGGGGGCAGGGAGAACTGATCTTTTATACCCGTGACAATCGGAAAGGTCCCAAAACCAGCGAATACTATATCTCTCCAACCAGTGAACCTCAAAAGCTAAAGCAGGTTCTTGGGAAATCAAATGGAATAAAGGGCGTGGTCAGGAAAACCAGGCTGTTGTTCTTGATCGGTCGTACGCGCGTTCATATCGACAGGGTGGAGTGCCTTGGAGATTTTTTAGAGTTGGAAGTGGTGTTGGCAGAAAATGAAGAACCTCTGTCCGGTGTGCAAAAAGCCAACGAATTGATGGATCAATTTGGTATCAGTGAAAATCAATTAATCTCAAATGCTTATGTGGATTTACTTATTGATCAACAATCAAAAATGGAGACAGTATGACCGAGAAAACATCTTACCTGGTTAAAGCCGTTGATATGAAAGAAAACGAAGGATCCATCTCCCATCCATGGAACCCGAATTCATTGATACACGGAACACAGATCAGCAGAATGACCGGCCTGAAACGATCAGCCGTTAATTTGGTTAGGATTCCCCCGGGAAAAGAATCGTTTATCTATCATTCCCATCAAAAGGAAGAAGAATGGATTTACATTCTTTCGGGAAAGGGGATCGCTCGCATTGATGGAAACGAATATGACGTTGGTCCGGGAGACTTTATGGGATTCCCCACACCAGGAGTCGCACATCACATGAGCAATCCCTTTGAAGAAGACCTGGTCTATTTATCGGGTGGTGAAAATGTGGATGTTGAAGTAGCGGATTTTCCGGACCTTGGAAAACGAATGATCCGGTACCCGGATTACAAAATGGAAATCTTCGATCTTAAAGATGAAAAAGGATTCGGATCTTTGTAACAACATGATCGTTTCTCAGGGAAAGTAGTAAAATGCATCGGCCGCAACGGTCCGTTTCCTGAGCAAGAAGGGCCGGAGCATCGCTATACCAAATCCTGCCCGGGTTGTCGGCGGGTGTATGGAACCATTCCGGCAAGGGAGTATAGTGCTCCGAACTATGATACGGTTCACTGAACATCGAATTCAAAACCTTTCTTGAGACAGTATTCTCCGCTGATCCCGATGCTTAAATTAAAATCGGGGCTATCCTTCCCAAAGCAGACGCGCTACGATTTATCGAGATGAATCGGGACTAGTACTCTACAACAGCACATCAGCTTTTTTCGAGCAGACCTCCCAAATGTAGTTAACAAACATACCAGGACTATACGTCCGGCCGGACCGATCATGACCTGGAAGATAAGCTAAGTAAGAAATGGAACAATTTGACAGTAAAAATCGCAATCCCAAAGCGTTGGTGGTAGTGCTGGGGCTTTCCATGCTGTTCGTGGGAATCTGCGGAATCAGCTATGAATATACCTTTAGTCGCCTCGCTTCGGATATTTTAGGGAACTCTCTTAGGCAATGGGCGATAATTATCGGCTTAATGATGCTTTTTATGGGCATCGGGGCTGATCTGCAAAAACATTTTCCAGATAAATACAATGTGGATAATTTCATTATTCTGGAAATAGTTTTGGGACTATTAGGTGGTATTGGACCAAGCCTTACATTGTATGCTTTTGGCAGTATTAATCAACATTTTATTCTGGTCCATTATTTCTTTATCTGCTCCATTGGCTTGTTGATAGGGCTGGAAATTCCTTTGCTGAGTCGAGTCAACCAGATGACTGTGCCGAGTCTAAAGCACAACCTGGGATTAATCCTGAAAATGGATTATATCGGATCATTTATTGGCGCGCTGGTTTGGGTGTTTATTCTGCCGATTTTTTTTAATGTACTGGAAATCAGTTTCTTTTTAGGCATTGTCAATGTTTGCGTGGCTCTGTTTACCTGGTACTGGTTTTACCCATGGATGCAGTATCCCCGGTTGGTCCCCGTGTTTGGGATTGTAGTTCTGGTTATCCTTGTGATTGGCATTATCAACGGAGAAAGGATAACCACCCATGCGGAGCAGAAGCTTTACAGGGACAGAATCGTGTTCACAAAAACCACCCCCTATCAGCGGATTGTGATGACCCAGAACGATGCCCGGGATACCTACCTTTATATTAATGGACACCTTCAGTTTTCCAGCTTGGATGAACATATCTATCATGAGTTTTTAGTCCATCCTGTGATGTCTTCCCTGAAACGACGAAACAATATTCTGGTTTTGGGTGGAGGCGATGGTTTGGCTGTACGGGAAGTCCTCAAATACGACGATGTCGAATCAATTACCCTGGTGGACATCGATCCGGAAATGACCAAACTGGCTGCTACCAATCCCAATTTGGTGGCCTTGAACCAAGGAAGTTTGAAGAATGCGAAAGTCAGAACTCTCCCGGCTGTCGGGGTTCAACAAGGGGAGAAAACCACCTTGACCCAGTTTGGCAATGGCCATTTTCGCCGGCACAGAAAACACGAAGAAGTGGAAATTCACCTTTACAACATTGACGCCTACAATTTTGTTCAGTCCATTTCAGGTATGTACGATGCCATTATTCTTGATTTTCCGGATCCAAATAATGAAGATCTGGCAAATCTGTATTCGTTTGAATTTTATTCCGTATTAAAAGATAAGCTTACGTTTGATGGTTTGATCATTCAACAGTCCTCCACACCGTCATTGGCGAAAGAAGTGTTTTTGACCGTAGGAAGAACCATGCGTGCAGCCGGGCTGGAAACCTTGCCGATACGTCAGCATGTTCCATCATTCGGTGACTGGGGATGGTGGGTGGCAGGCCACAATGAAAGATACGGTCAGGGGGCCTTGAAACAATTGTTTGATCAACCCCGGGTTATTCCGGCAGATGTCAGGTATATTACCAATGAGTTGATTTCAGCCAGCATGCATTTTGGGAAAGGAGCCCTGGATTCCCCGCTTCAGGACGTTAATAAGTTGTTGGATAAGCGGATCTATTATCATTATGAGCGGGCTATCAGACGGTACCAGTAATTCTTGGTACTTGTTGCCGGGTAACAGGTGTACTGATCCTTCACCCGGCCTGACACCAATTTGCGAAAATCACGGTTTTTGTAGGATTGCAGGGTGGGTTAAGGAGTGAAAAGACGAACCCACTAGCCAGATCTAACTTTTTTTCTTTTTACTGGTGGCCAATTGTCCGCAAGCTGCCGAAATACCCTGCCCTTTGGAGCTTCTGAGCGTGACAACAAGGCCGTGATCCAGCAAATACTGCTGGAACCGCTTGACCGCTTCCTGATCCGGAGATTTGAATGCCAAATCCGGATTTTCATTGTAAACAATCAGGTTGATTTTCGATTTGGTTCCATGAAGCAGCTTGACCAACTGCCTGGCTGACTGCAATGAATCGGTCAGACCTTTCATCAATATGTACTCAAAGGTAATTCGTTTACGGGTTTCCTGCGGAAAGTTTCTGCAAGCCGCCATGAGGTCTTCCAGTGTATAGCGTTTGCTGATGGGCATCAGTTTTTTTCGCGCTTCCTGGGTAACCCCATTCAACGAAATGGCAAGGTTGGCTTTATCAGTCTCTCTGGCAAAACGCTCGATACCGGGAATAATGCCACTGGTAGAAACGGTTATGCGTCGGGATGAAAAGTTAAAACCGTGATCATTGAGAAAGATATTGAGGGATTTTAAGGTATTGTCATAATTATGAAAAGGCTCGCCCATACCCATGTAAACTATGTTGCGAATGCTTTCACCCGGGGGAAGCAGGGACCATAAATTCAACACTTGTTCCACAATCTCACCGGCCGTTAGATTACGCTTTAATCCCATTCCGGCAGTCAGGCAGAATTTACAGCCCATGGCGCATCCAACCTGGGTGGAAATGCAAACTGTGTAGTGATCATCGTGAACGAGCAAAACAGATTCGATTTCCTGCCCATCCTCCAGCTGCTGGAGAATCTTGATGGTGCCATCCGAAGCTGATTGTTGGTTTACAATCTTAATACGCTCCAATCGGAAGCTTTTGGCCAGTAACTCCCGGAACTTTTTGGAAAGGTTGCTCATGCTTTCCCAGGAATCTGCTTTGTGCAGGTAAAGCCATTGATAAAGCTGTTGGGCGCGAAATTTTTTTTCACCTGCAGAAACAGCCCAGTCGGACAGCTCTCCCATGGTGAAATCGGTTATTTTCGGTCGGATTGTTGGTGTAAACTGATCAGCCACGATAGATACTTGTAATTTACAACTCCAGTCTTTGGGCGATTAAATCAGCTGCCATTAGATAACCGTGTGTGCCGCAACCAACGATAACCCCGCTTGAAATGCCGGAAAGGTAGGAGTGATGCCGGAATTCTTCCCGGGCATGAACATTTGAGATATGAACTTCGATAAACGGCAAGCCAACACCGGAGAAAGCATCACGCAGGGAAACCGAGGTGTGGGTCAGTCCACCGGGATTTATAATGGCGTAAGCTGCATCTTTATGTTTGTGCAGAAAATCGATGAGTTGACCTTCGTGATTGGATTGGAAACAGACGATTTCAGCGTCTTTGTTTTGAAAAAACACCTTGAGAGTGTTTTCCACATCTACTAGTGTCGCCTTTCCGTACGTTTCAGGTTCTCTTTGTCCCAACAAATTCAGATTAGGACCGTTCAACAAAAGAATTTTCATAAGCTAGAGCAGGTAATGTTTTCGATTTATTCCACGCTTCGAAATTCAATCGCGGTCGTTATGAATCGCTCAGCCTGTTGCGGCAAAATGCTGCACAAGTATAGCAGCCGCCGCACTGACATTCAACGATTCGGTGTGCTTTTTACCGGGAATATGGATCAGCGTATCGCAACGTTTTGCAGTGAGTCTCCTTAGCCCCTGTCCCTCATTCCCCATGACAAGCACCATCCAATCGCTGACAGGAGCTTTGCTAAAGGGA
>JANQLH010000421.1 GCA_028280735.1 SAR324 cluster bacterium
CGGCAAGAGTTGTTCCGCTCGTTCCAAGGCTTCCAGGCAAGCAGTATGCCCGCAGGAGACCAGGGTAACATCTGAATCTATCCCGTATTTACCAGCCGGGGCTAATAACGCGTTTTTCACTATCGAATAAAGCCAAGGCGACAGGCCCGGTCTGGCTAACGGCATGCCCAACAGAATAGGGATCTTTTTCGGACCAACCGGGGTATCCTTGAAAAAGGAACACACCTCCTCCAGGGCAGCTAACCCCATCTCCAGGAATTGGTTTTCGATGGGCAGATTATCTTCGAGATAATCCAGTTGTCCAACGCGGATAGGTTCCAGGTGACTATCAAGCATACCGGGAATCATCGCTATGGAGGAAAAGCCGGATCTGACGCTGGTGGCTGTTAACCCTGCCCTGTCTCCCAGGGGAGTGAAATTACCGCATTTAACGATATACATGTTGTCTTTTAGGTTGATGATTTAAGATCTGAGATTCACAAATCGTAAAAGTTCCGCTTTCGGTTCTATATCAATAGTAACATATCCCGTTTTCCGTATGCCTTCTGTTCTGCAAGATGGTTTCGCAGGCTTTTTTGACGGAGCCGGTTGCCATTTCTTTCACCAACATCAAGCCGTTAGTCAGCTGCGGATGCAACCCGTGGCTGAGGCCGTTAACGAAATAGGGAAGTCGGCCGGCGTCGCAGTTTACGAATGCTGCCAGGACCTTACTTAAACAGGGTGAAGAGTCCTTGTTCAGCTCCACTGAAGACAGGATATAGCAAACCACCGTCACCGTTTTTTCTTCCGGAGATTCCAGTTGCTCAACCAACTTCCCCGTTAGTTTTTCCAGGTCCTCTTCAATGGAATCAAGCAATCGTGCAAGCTTTTCTTTCAAGGGAACAATCTCTTCATCCGCCCTGTCTTCTTGCAGGCACAGGAGATACTGCCGGTAAAAAAAGCCCATATCTTCAATCACATCTATGAAAAGCGCGTGTCGACGCGTTTCTCTTTGGTCCCTGATCACCTGTTTAACCCTGCTGTAGCTAACTGTTGCCAGTTTCAGCAGTTCCTCTGCGGAAGAGACTATTACCCCCTCGCTTTGCGGGTGGTTGCATGATCGGTGTTTGTTTGGTCTCATCTTGCCTGGTGGGAAAATCAGTTAATCAAAACCGAGCCGCCCCGGATTTTGTTATTCAATCTGGCGGTTGAACGAATGTCATCCGCTTCTTCAACCAGTTTACCGTCTTTGGCACTATAAACGCTTTGAACCTTGCCGCTCTTGATGACCACTTCAGTCTCACCTTCCAGAACAATGCGATCTGCTTTAACATGGACTGTTTTTTCGATGATTTCTGTCCTTTTTTCTCTGACTTGATCGGACAGGGAAAAGTGGATATCCCTTACCAGGGGCCGTGCCGGATCGCCTTCCATGAACTCCAATTGGACCAAGCTGGGCCTCAACGAAGCTTCTTTGAGATTGTCCAGGGAAAAAAAGGGAGAGGCGAGTTTTGCGGGTAGCTGCTCTTTCAGGGGATTATCCGCATAGTCCACCCAGATAGTATCCGATGACTCATCTATCTCAAGTATTTTGCCATAGCGGAATCCTTCAATTTTTTCACGGGCTTTGGAAGGTAGCAGTTGTTTCGGCATTTTTATGGTTTTTTGCATGGTAGATCCTTGTTTGGGTTAGCATTCAGAGTGTTGACTAAAGCGCATGGATGTAAGTATCAAAAAAGTCGCACCTCCGGATTTATCTCATAATTGATGGATAGTATGAGTGACCCGGGTGGATTTAATGAGCGATGTATCCCTGCCGTTTGAAAAATTTGCCTGCCACACCATTTGCAGGTTGAGGTTATCGGGAGTAAAAATGATGCTCTGCAGTTTTCCCGGTTGTTTAACCACCTCCTGATTCATTAGGGTTTCAAATCCAATCTCAATGGATGGCAGACGGGAATGGATTTCAGGGTATTTCGGGTGCAGGTGATACAGTACAATTGCCTCCCCTCCGTTTACACCATCCAGTTGTTGGTCTTCCGGCGCTGCCTGGTAATACGCCGGATTGAAATCCCCCGGCCTGACCAGGGAGAAATCCGTCTCCGTCTCATTGCTGCCGATACCCGCATAGGTATACCTGGGGGACCAGTTTGGTGCGATAGGACCGTACCCTGCTATTTTATTTTTCCTGCCGTTGCGTTTCGTGGGAAATCCAGCGTATTCAATGTTGGGCAGGTTTTGATCAACAGCAGACGAACGTTTTTTAAAAAAACCGGTTCCAGCGGGATTTCTATACTCATAAGGAGGAAGATTTTGGTTACTGTTTTCTTCCCAACCTCCGTATGCTCTTTCATAGATTATGGGCATGTGGATAAAACGGTTTGGGGGTGTTTTGAAAAGTATGCCCAGAAACCTATCGTAATACCGGTTACCACGAACAATCAGGAATTTCTTCAATGGACCCAGTACCACCCCGGTCATCAGTTCGGTTACCGGCTCCTTGTTTGGTGCATGTGCTGTTGCATGCAACAGCACATCAATCTTCTTTTTTTCCAAAGCAAAGTCGCAACTCTTTAGCAGGCTGCTATAAATAGGATCATCTCTGAATTCATCAGCCTGACAAGGTTCCTCCTGTTTTTCTGCAATAACCGGCCGATTGGTCTCCATTGACAAGTCGAACGTGGCTTTCACGGCCACCATCCAAACCAAATCGCCTGTTTTGTCGTCCTGGGTAAATGCCTGTCCGACTGCAAAAGGAGTTTTGTTATCGATTGACCACATGGTTTATATTTTAGATTTATGATTTTAGATTTAAGATTTTCTGTTTAGTGAAAGCTTCGCTTTCAGTTTTATATTTCTTTTCCGGCAAACAGCCATTGGGCTTTTCCGTATTTGTGCCGGTTTTGTTCCCACCACGCTTGCCAGGCTGCAATGACCTTTAGCTGTTCCTTGACATTCCAGTCCGCTTCAAAGTGGGTGACGAACTGACCGGTGCGAATTCTCAATTCCAAG
>JANQLH010000445.1 GCA_028280735.1 SAR324 cluster bacterium
AAGGTTTTAAAGTGATCTGCATTGATCAACTTCCACATTTAAGCAATATCATGTATCAGTTGAAGCACCAAGAAACCGGTGCTGTGATGATTCATCTCAGCAATGATGATGATAACAATTGTTTTAGTGTCGCTTTTAAGACCACTCCAAAAGACTCCACCGGTGTCGCTCATATATTGGAACACACGGCTTTATGCGGTTCTGAAAAATTCCCCGTTCGTGATCCCTTCTTTTCCATGATTCGACGTAGCATGAAAACGTTCATGAATGCTTTTACAGCAAGCGATTGGACCATGTATCCGTTTTCTACACAAAATGAAAAGGATTTTTTCAACCTGATGAGTGTCTATTTGGATGCTGCATTTTTTCCTGTTCTTTCAGAAGAAAGCTTTAAGCAGGAAGGACACAGACTTGAATTTACCGACGCTGAATCGATGGAATCCCCTCTGACAATCCAGGGTATTGTCTATAGTGAGATGAAAGGTGCAATGTCATCGCAAAGCTCCGTGATGCATGACTGTACAAGTAGGTCTCTTTTCCCGACAATTACCTATAAATACAACTCGGGAGGTGATCCCCTGGAAATCATCAACCTTACTCACCGGCAATTAAAGGAGTTTCATAAGTTTCATTATCACCCCAGCAATGCATACTTTTATACTTATGGAACCATACCTCTATCAAAAAGCTTGGAAACTATAAATCGTCAGGTGCTAAGCAGCTTCAAAAAAATCGATGTGAAGACAGCGGTACCGGATGAAAAACGATATGAAAAACCAAAAGAATTTTCCTATTCATATCCTTTAAATAAAGAGGATGACGATGGTAAACGCTGTCAGGTTGCTCTCGCCTGGTTAACTTGTAAAATTGACGACCCCTTGGAAGTTCTATCTCTGCAAATCATTAATTTAATTTTGTTGGGCCATGCCGGCGCTCCTGTCAGGAAAAAGTTAATCGAATCAAAACTTGGCAAATCACTCGCGGATACCACCGGGTTTGAAGATGAAATCCGAGAGCCGTTTGTTTGTATAGGCCTGCAAGGTGTCGCAGAAAAAGATGCGGATCACGTCGAAAAATTGATAATTGAATCCCTGGAAGAAGTCTTGAATAAAGGTATTTCACAAGACCAAATTGAATCAGCTATCCACCAGATTGAATTCGATACCAGGGAGATTAGCGGGGGGCATTATCCATACAGCCTAAACCTGTTGTTTCGATTTTTCGGGACATGGATTCATGGCGGTGACCCGGTTACTACCATAGATTTTGATAACACCATGGCTCAGCTGAAAGAAAAGATTAAACAGGGACCATTCCTGGAAGAGCAAATTAAAAAACACCTGGTAGATAATACCCACAGGGTTAAAATTATCTTGAAGCCGGATATTAACTTAGAAGCTGAGCGAGGCAATGAGCTACAGACGAAGCTTGAAGAAATAAAATCCAATTTAAACCAGGAACAAGCCGAGCAAATTGTTTCCGATGCCAAAATGCTGGCGGAACTACAAGACAGTAAAGAGGATCTGTCGGTTCTTCCATCGCTTCAAATAGGGGACATTCCTAAAGATATCAAGTTTGTTGACCCTGCGAAAAAAGGATTAAACGGACTGGATGTTACTTTTTACGATCGACCAACCAATGGAATTGTTTATTATAATTGGTATTTTTCCATGGATGATTTGCCGGAAAGTGAGCGAATCTGGTTACCCTTGTTAAGCAGCCTGCTTATGAATACTGGGGCCGGTCAACACTCCTACGAATCCATGGCAGAAAAACTAAGCTTGTATACAGGAGGTTTTTCCGCAACTCCCGTCATTGAAGCCCTGATTCGCGGATCCAATTCTTACCGAGAGTATTTCTCGGTCTCAAGCAAAGCATTGAACAGAAACCAATCACAGCTTTTTGAGCTTGCCAATCTTTTATTGGGCCCGAGGAAGTTTGATGAAACAAGTCGTATTCAAGATTTGATCACACAAAGGACTAACAGTCTCATAAATTCTATTGTTCAAGTTGGACATAACTATGCGCTCAGCCTGGCCACAAGAAATTACAGTAAAGGAGCTAGATATGAGGAGATCTACAGTGGTGTTCACCAGGTGAAATTTATGAAATACATTTCCAGCCTGGGTGAACCTGAACTGGAGAGATTGGTTCATCACCTGCGTAGTTTGCTTGGTCAACTGCTTAAAAAAGAAAAACTGTCAATGCTGGTCATCGGAGACCAGTTGGCTCTGAAGGAATCAGAGAAGCACATTCAAGAATTTGTCGATAAATTGGATATGGATCAGGGGCCAGTTAACAGCAGTTTCTCAAACGAGTTTATTGGCAAAACCCTGGCAACTATCGACATCAACAAACCCGAAGAAACATGGTTTACCACCACTCCGGTTTCTTACATTGCCAAATCCTATAAAACTATACCCTACACACACGAAGATAGTGCCAGGTTATACGTGTTATCAAACCTTTTGAAATCATGTTTTCTACATGGTGAAATCAGGGAAAAAGGCGGAGCCTATGGAGCAATGTCAAGCTATAATGCAGATGAGGGATTGTTCAGCTTGCTTTCATATAGGGATCCGAACCTGGGAAGAACTTTATCGGTTTATGATAAATCATTTGAATGGTTAAAAAATGGAAGCTTTACCGTTCAGGATGTCGAAGAAACTATACTGCAGACTTGCAGTAATATGGATACTCCTGCCTCACCAGCTGGGAAGGCAGTGGTTGAGTATCTTCATGAACGAAAAGGGAGATCCCGTGCAGATCGGGAAAAATTCAGGGCCGGAGTATTATCTGCAACCAAACAGGATTTGATCAGGGTTGGCGAGAAGCACCTTGCTTCATCTCCCACCACAGCAGCTGTGACCAGTGAGGCAATCGTCGAACGTGATAAACTAGACTACCCGGATTCCGAATTTATACCTTACCACATTTAATTTTTTGCAAACGTGGGATTGATTCAGCTGTTGTAATATTTGGCGATGATTTCCATGATCGTCCCGCGTTTTTGCTCCTCGTTTCTCAACATTATCACAAAAGGTTTCCATTCCCTCTTGTGAACCTGAATGAATCCCGCCAACGTTTCAATGTTTTTTAGGGTTCCGGATTTCGCAACAATATTCCAACGCCTGCCGGCTTTCGCCAGATCAGCATATTTTGAAGACCGAAGATGAGGCAACAATTCTTTGTAGTCGTTGAAATAGTTAATAATCTTCAACATGGCCCGCAATTCAAAACTGTTTTTAGTGGAAAGTCCTGATCCTTCAACCAAAGCAAAATCATTTTTATCCAGTCCTATCTCATTTTTTAAAAATCCGGTTATGATCCCGGCTCCGGTCGAGATGGAAACACCTTCACCTTTTAACTCATATGCCAGCACCAATAGCAACTGATTTGCGGTAAAATTGTTGGATTCCTTCAGCATCTTTTTAACGACGAATTTTAAGCTTTGATTGGAATGAAATACATAAATCCTTTTAGCATTCTTTGGAACTGTGCCTTGCTTATAATTGCCGGAAAAAAAGACACCGTATTCTTTAAAAATAGCTTGGGCGAGTTCGGCAGAGTGGGTCAGACTCTCATTAGAGTCTACTGCAACATTGAAGTGCTGAAACCCAACGGGTAAACGTCTTGCTTTCTTCGCCACAAGAGCTGTTAACGGTGTATACTCATTTACGACGTTGATTTGGCGGTCTTTTTTTATTCTAACAGCAACGGTATTTTGATTGGTTGCCAGGACCGAAGGTGGAGCGTCGTAATAATGAGTTGTGCGACGACGACCATCAACGTTCAGCTGTTTGGAAAACACTGACGAATCCATAACCAAGCTATTAAAATCTTGCTTTGAGTACCCCATTTTTCTTAGTGTTCTGGCAATGGTATGCCAATTAGCCGAAGACAAAGTCGGATCTCCAAATCCTTTGATATACAAGTTCCTTTTTTTATCGATATAAAACTCTGTTTTAAATCTGTAATTAGCCCCCAAGTAATGTAACGCTGTAGCTGCTGTTACTATCTTTAAGACTGATGCTGGAATATACTTTCCATTATGAACGATATGTTCGGGATTTAACGAATCACCAATTGCAATTCCACCACTTTGCACAACGGCATTTAACACATTATCGAGATCAACTTCTTTATTGATTTTACTAACCGAAACGTCTACTTTCATCGGCTCGCTTTCTGAAAAGTCATCTTTTACACGGTATGTAAATGTATCCAAGCCAATATAGTCTTTTTTCGGAGAATAAACTGCCTTTTCGTTTTGAATACTTAGTTTGCCATGTTTGGGTTGTTGAACAATGGTATAATGCAGTTCCTCACTGTCCGGATCGATACTCGACAGTTCGAAATGGGTCGCATTGTTTTCAAATGCTTGAATGGATGCTGTTTTCGGAACAGGAGGATCGTTAATCGGCACTACATTAATTTTTACCGAGCCAGGTTTACTCTTTAATTCCTCATCATAGGCAAAATAAGTAAACTGATCTTGCCCGCTATAGTCTTTGTTTGGATTATAAGTTAGTTTTGGAACCGAACCGGATAATTTTCCATGCTTTGGAAGTTCCAAAATCTGTAATCCTAGTTCATCACTGTCAACATCCTGCCCAGACAGATAAATGTCCGTTGGTCGATCCTCAATCAGCACAACTGATAAGTCTTTTGCAGTTGGCGGATCATTGACTTTAGATACGGTTATCCTGATCTCGGCTTTTTTACTTGAATTTGTTTTAGTTGAGACGATGTAAGTGAGATAGTCGCTGCCGTTGTAATTGCTGTTTGGGATATAGAAATACTTGTCTTGATTAATCTCGATGATTCCGTGACTTGGCCGGTCAATAATTTTAAAGGATATTGGCCCGTCTCCCATACCCTTTGCTGCCAATGCTAATTCTACGAAAGAGTCTTCTTTGGTTGAGACTTCCAAATCAATAGCTTTCAGGTTCAGTTGCCATACGAAAAACGTATACCAGGCCGCCAGGCAGGAAAACACCGTACCCAATAACACCTGATTCAGCTTACTCATGGTTAATACCCCCAAACGCAAAAAGCCCAGCAGGCTCTTTCGTCTTGCTGGGCTTTTTGTTATTTATGC
>JANQLH010000399.1 GCA_028280735.1 SAR324 cluster bacterium
TCTGACCTATGGTGGCGCTCGCAAGCTCGCTGACCATAGGCTAATTTAATGAACGCTTTCAGCGTTAAGCGCAATTCATTGTTGTTATATCGGAAAACAACTTAGATCCGCCTGATGGGTAACTTTGATACCCATCAGGTGAAATGTGATTAAAAGTCATTTATATCTAGTTGATGGGTAACAAGTTATCCATCCAACATGCCATCCCGACCAATGAACAGAAAACAATTGGTTTTTAATAAATCCACTCAAGAATCAACTTTCCTATTTAAGCGCTTATGAGGCTATATCCCAACCGGGGGACTTGGTTTCTTATAGCGAAGGTTGTTTTTTGTGCATCTTTTGAATAGCTACCATTAAAATGGTTATGGCTGCGGGAGTGATACCGCTGATTTTGCTTGCCTGTCCAAGAGTTTGGGGACGGTGGGAAAGTAACTTTTGTTTTACTTCAGTGGAAAGCCCACCAACAGTATCATAATCAAGAATCGCCGGTATTTGGATCGATTCGATTTTCAAATATTTTTGAACCTGGGATTCCTGTCTTTGAATGTAACCATCATATTTAATTTCCGTCTCCACACACTTCTTCACGGTGTCACTCCATTGGGAAAGCTTCTCCAACTCAACCGCCGGATCAAGTTGAGAGATTATCTCCATGGTGATGTTCGGCTTTTTTAAGAGTTCTCCGGCTTTTATTCTATGATTTAAGGAACCAATTCCGTTGGCCGACAACACCTGTTTTGTCCGGTCCGTAGGCTTGACATTCACTGAAGCAACAACAGCTTTAACCTCTGATATCTTTTCCAGTTTGGTTTGAAAGACCTGGTACTTTTCTTGATCCAAAAGCCCTACCTGGTAACCTTTTTCCGTCAAACGCTGGTCCGCATTGTCTTCCCTCAACAGCAACCGATATTCGGCCCTGGAGGTGAACATACGATAGGGTTCTTCCGTTCCCTTTGAAATCAAATCATCGATCAAAACCCCAATATAAGCTTCGTTTCGTAATAGAATGAACGGGTCTCTTTCCTTAATTTTCAAAGCTGCATTCAATCCTGCGACAAGTCCCTGGGCGCCTGCTTCTTCGTAACCGGAGGTTCCGTTGATCTGACCCGCGCAATACAGATTTGAGACGTCCTTGGCTTCCAGGGTGCTTTTTAATTGGGTTGGAATAACATAATCGTATTCGATGGCATAACCGGGTCTAATCACTTTGACATTTTCAAGCCCTTCCATACTTTGCAGATATGCGACTTGAACATCTGTAGGCAGGCTGGTAGACATCCCATTGGGGTAATACTCCACCGACTGCAGACTGGTCGGCTCCAAGAAAACCTGGTGACGTTCCCGATGTGGGAATTTCTTGACCTTATCCTCAATACTGGGGCAGTATCTCGCACCAACTCCTGTAATAGCGCCACTGTACATGGCGGATTTTTCGATATTCTCATGGATAATGTCATGAGTTCTGGAATTGGTGTAGGTGATATGGCAAGCCACCTGTGCGAGTTCGTTTTTCGTGTTCCAGAAAGAAAACCTTGGATTATCGGGGTCTCCGGGCTGACTGTCCAATACATCAAAATTGATGGTTTTGGCATCCAACCTCGGTGTGGTCCCTGTTTTCAGTCGTCCGATTTGAAACCCTTTTTCCTTGAGGTGCTCAGACAGAGAGCCGGAGGCAAATTCCCATGCCCTTCCGGCCGGAAACTGCTGATGGCCGATATGAATCAGACCGTTCAGAAAAGTCCCTGTCGTCAATACCACTGCTTTGCCTTGAATAATTTCACCAAGGTTGGTTTGAACGCCGTTGATCCTGTTTTTATCCCAGGAAAGCCCTGTCACTTCTGCCTGCCGAATATCCAGATTTTCGGTGTTTTCCAGAATGGATCGCATGGTGTTTTTGTACACAATCATGTCCGACTGACAGCGGGTTCCCTGCACTGCAGGTCCTTTCTTCCTGTTGAGTATACGGAACTGGATACCGGTTTCATCCGCGACCATTCCCATGGTTCCGCCAAGGGCATCTATTTCCTTCACCAAATGCCCTTTTGCCAGACCACCAATAGCCGGGTTACATGACATTGCCGCAATACTGTCCACGGTCATTGTCAATAATAACGTCCGGCAGCCAAGTTTTGCCGCCGCCAGGGCGGCCTCACAGCCTGCATGACCCCCACCGACAATAATAACATCCCAATCAAACTGACTCATCTGTTTTCCATCTGAATATCGATTAACACCATCTTCTCCACCAGTTTAGCACCAGGTCCTTTTCTTTAACAAAAAACTGCTCCCTGGGGATTTTGCCTTCTTTAAATCCTTTTCTCAGGTAGTGGAGTTTTACCATCCATTCTTTTTGGCTTTCACAATGGGTCCATCCCTTGTTTTTTTTATTTTTCAGTGTTTCATATTCCTCTTCGGAAACACTGATGGGATGGTCGGCAGACATATTGGCAATATTGATCATGGTAGCCGGGGGAATTTTAACTTGTGTAAAAAATACAGAAATTTTAGGTATTTGGTTTTTAGAAAAAACAAAAAATGATAGACTCTTCCTTGGCTCTGTTGTAAGAATAAGACGTGGATTTCCTCATATGCTAGCAGTATTCACGGCGTAAAAAAACCTGAAATCAATGGACCTATTGACGTAATTCTCATCTCTTCGGGAATTACGGGATTAACGAGATTTCTAAGGATTCAGACCATGGACATTCAGGAACTAATCAGCGGAAATCTGGATAAAATCCTCAACCTGTGGCTGCTAATTGATAAAGAAAGCCGTATCGTTCACTGTAGCAAACCAGCCAGTCATCATTTGGGGTACGGCAGTGATGAATTGCAAAACCAATCATTCCTCTGTCTGCTCCCTGAAAATGAAGCGAATCGTGATACCTTCATCAATGATCTTATTGTCCGGTCTTACCGGGGGACGATAGTCGACGAGCCGGTCCAGTTCAAACTCAAAAACGATGTCATTATCAATGTTAAGCTTTCCATGCATCTCTTGGATCACGAGGGAGAAAAATTCAAACTGGTTATTTTTGACGACGTGACAGAGTTAATGGAGTTGAGAAAAATGCTCAACACCAGGACCGAGTTGCTGCGAAAAAAGTTCAGACTGTTTGATAAAGATTTCATCCTTAAATCGATCGGTGATATAGTGCAGGCTGTCCTGGTTTCTATCACGGCGGGTCAGGGGTTACGCTTTAACCGGGCTTTTCTGTTTTTTGTGGACCGCGAAGAAAAAGTCTTGAAAGGTATTCAGGCGATTGGGCCTGATTCCGGAGAAGAAGCAGGAATGATCTATAGCCTGTTTGATAGAACTCCCAAAACGCTGACGGAAATGATTGAGCATTACCGATTGCTGGAGGATACAGACAGCACGGTAAATGCCATTGTCAAAAGCATTCGAATCAGCCTGGACGACACCAACAATATCCTGATTCGGGTTCTCAACAACCAAAAACATTTATTGATTAACAATGAATCTCCACTGGCTGAGGATACCAGCGTTGCCTGGCTGAGAAACACCTTGCAGGTTCATGAATGCATTGTGGTTCCTTTAATCTGGCATGGTCGTTCAACAGGTTTGATTATTGCGGACAATGTGGTGACCAAGGTACCGATTACTAACCTGGATATCAAGGATTTGAGCCGCTTTGCCACAGAAGCCAGCACGGCGATAGAATCCTCAAAACTGCTCAGCAACCTTGATCGAAGTATCATGCAAATCAGGCAAGCGAACATGAAGATCAAAGCCAGCCAAACCATGTTGCTGCAAAAAGAGAAGTTGGCAGCTATGGGTGAGCTGGTTGCACACATGGCTCACGAAGTCCGGGGGCCACTGGCTACCATTGGCGGATTTGCCTCTCGCGTTCGAAAGCAGTTAAACGAGGATGACAAACATTACGAGTCAATTAGCAGGATTGTGGATACGGTGGGAACCCTCGAACTGGTAATTAACGATATTTTGGATGGCTCTTTGCCGGTAAAGGAGGACACGGAAGGGTGTGATTGCACAAAAGCAATCAACAAGGTGCTGGCTTTATTGGAAGAAGAGATCCACAAACGGAAGATATCGGTGAATTTGAATATCCAGGGAAATTTGCCTAAGATCTCGATAAAAGAACATCATCTGTTTGAGATAATCAATAACCTGGTAAAAAACGCCCTGGAAGCGATTGAACAACAGGGATTACTGCTTATTTTGGCGGGAACAATTGACCACAAGGTGGTTATTACCATACAAGATACCGGATCAGGCATTACTCCGGCTACCGAAGAAAAAATATTCTCACCATTTTTTACAACCAAGGAAAAAGGTACCGGCCTGGGTCTGGTTGTGGTTAAAAAACTGGTTGAAGACAACGACGGTACGATCGATATTCGTTCCATCCCGGAAAAAGGAACGACGTTTATCATATCTTTTCCGATTGACGACTTAGGAGATCAATATGAGCAACGGGAAAACATTACTAGTAATTGATGATGACAACAATATCAGGGAACTGCTTTCACTGGAATTTGGCGATCTGGGATATAGGGTTTTAAAAGCTGAAACAGGATTTGAAGGCATACAGATCCTTAAAGACAAAGAAGTGGATCTCATAATTCTTGATATCAAAATGCCTGGTATGGACGGAATTGAGGCCCTGGAAAAAATAATGAGTATCAAAAGGGATTTGCCGGTGGTAATTCATAGCGCATATAGCCATTACAAGGAAAATTATCTTACCTGGAGTGCCATGGCGTATGTAGTGAAAAGCGGAAATTTGGAAGAGTTGATAAAAACTGTCGAAAAACTTTTGAGTTGATTGCACGTCAAAGGGAGTCATATGAGTTTGCAACATGAGAAAATTCAAACCTTCATTCTGGCAGGTGGAAAGGGCAGCAGGCTTTATCCGCTTACCAGGCATCGTTCAAAACCCGCAGTATTCTTTGCCGCTCGTTACAGGATTATCGATTTTGTACTTTCCAGCTGCATTAATTCCGGGATCAGGCAGATTTATGTATTGACGCAAACCAAAAGTTTTTCACTGGAACAGCATTTGAGGAGAAGTTGGAACTACCTTCCGGCCCAGCTTGGTGAATTTGTCGCCGCAGTGCCCGCTCAACAGCGTATTTCCGAGCAATGGTACAAGGGTACGGCGGACGCCATTTTTCAGAACATGAACCTGATCGAAGACTATAGGCCCGAACATGTACTGATCCTTTCCGGTGATCATATCTACAGCATGGACTTCGGTGAACTGTTCCGTCAGCATGTTAAAACTGAATCGGACCTTACGATGTCCGTTATCCCGATTAAAAAGAAAGAGGCTTCGCCATTTGGTGTGCTTTCCATGGATGGTGATCATAAAATCACCAGTTTTTTGGAAAAACCCCAGGACCCTTCATTGATTCCCGGTGAAGGGGATGATTGCTATATTAACATGGGTATTTACCTGTTTCGTACGGAAGCTTTGGTGAGAATGTTGGCTAAGGACGCCAGGGAGAATTCATCTCATGATTTTGGAAAGGATATCATTCCGGCGATGTTGAATTCGTACAGGGTTAGCGGTTTTTATTTCCCCAAAAGCAGATTTGGCCATTATTGGCGTGATGTTGGGACAATTCAAAGCTATTTTGAGGCGAACATGGAGTTTTTGGATCACTTGAGCACGGGATTGATTTGTACCCCGGAATGGCCGATTGGTTCGCTGGGTGTGAGACTGGCACCGACCTATCTGGGAGGGGATTCTAAGGTTACCATAGAAGATTCCACTGTCGATATCGGTTCAACCCTGCGTTCCTGCCATTTGAAACGGTCTTTGATTGGAAGAAAAGTGTCGATTGACGAAGGCAGCATCATAGAAAATTCGATTATTATGTCCAGATCCAGCATAGGTAAAGGATGTGTTATTCGCAATGCCATCTTTGATGATGGGGCACGTATCCCGGACAATACAACCATTGGTGTGAATCCCGAGGAAGATGCCTCAAGGTTTTTTATCTCAGACGGAATTGTGGTCTTGCCTAAAGGATTTCAATTGTAACACACATTTGGGAGTATTCCTTAAATGTGCAGTTTCCTGGTAATTGCCACAGATATCAAAACTCGCATGGTATGGCAGTCAGTTTTCGGTTATCCGTTATCGGTCGAAAATACATGTGGCTCGTGAATAGCTCGATTGTTTTTCAATTTCTTTCCGGGCTTGAGTAATTGTTCCACAAACTGACAGCTGATACCCGATAACTGATAATCTAAGGAAAACCGGAAAAAAGTCATACTGGTAGGCAAAGCAAAACTGAGACAAATCCTAAAATGTGTGCTACAACAAAGCGGGTTGATGTCGACCCGAAAACAATATCCCACCCCTGTATCCCGGTATACATAGAAGCTTCCAATTTATCGGCAATGATTATTCCAATCAGCACAACAATGAAGAGCCGTAAACAGACTGGTAAATCGATCAATAATTAATTATATCAAACTGATAAAACTAGATAACCCTAAAAAAACTATGGTTTTATTTCGCAATAAAAAAGAAAAGCTAAAGTCGTCTCCGGAGCATCAACGTCAAATTCGAAACCGGATAGGATTGATCCTGTTCCTTTTTGTTTTGATCGTCACGCTTTTGCTCTTTAACTACTACCAGCAGGGTTTAACGGATTGGAAAAGCATTGATGCCAACCTTAATATTTTTCTGTTGATCAATTTGAATATTCTGTTGTTGGTCACAGTGATTCTGTTGATAATCAGAAATCTTGTGAAGCTGGTTTATGAGCGAAAGAAAAGAAAACTGGGGTTCCGTTTAAAATATAAGTTAACCCTGGCGTTTATGCTGGTCTCCTCTTTGCCGATGCTGATGTTCTTTTTTATTGCACACGGCCTTTTAAAGGATAGCCTTGATTTTTGGTTTAAGGGGCAGATATCCCTTGCTGTTAAAAACTCTTCAATTGTTGTCAACAACCTTAACAAGCAGGAAAACAATGATCTGAAGGTGTTTGTCCAGACAGTCGCCGATGACTACCAGCTGTATCTGAAAACCAAAGGAAGCTACAAGGAGCCCTTGCTGGATTCAAAATGGTTTACCGATACCATTAATCGTTATCGACTGGACGGAATTACTATTTACAACGCCTCGCTGGTTCCCGTCGGCAATTGGTTTGTGGATGAGGTCAGTGAAAAAACCTGGGAGCCGTTACCGAGAGAAATATTGGCTCAGAATTCTGTCGATTTTCCTTACCTGTTAAGCAGAAAATCGGATCATGGAAAGATCAGTCGCTCGATGGTGCCTCTTCAGTTCAGTGACCAGACGTATTATCTAGAAGTCAGCAGAATCCTTGCCGGATCAGATTTTGAAGACCTTGTTATCATGCAGGCCAACCTGGCTAATTTTAGAAATCTCACCCTGTTGGAAAATCCGATCCGGGCGAATTTTACAACCTATCTGCTTCTGTTTACCGTTTTAATCATTTTTGGAGGCATCTGGTTTGGCTACTACCTGGCGGGTAGTATCGTAGAGCCGATCGAGATTTTGGTAGGGGGAACGAGGCGTATATCCAAAGGTGACGTCGATTTTCAGATCGACCTTCAGGTGGATGATGAAATCGGTATGCTTTTGGATTCGTTTAATTCGATGACCAAAGAGTTGCTCAGTAACCGTCGTGAACTGGCTATCAGTCAGGAAGCACTAATCGATACCAACAAAACCCTCGAAGAACGTAATGTGTTTGTAGAGCTTGTTCTGCAAAACATCCAAACGGGAATCCTCTCTGTCGACAACTCCGGTTATGTCAATGGAATCAATCCCTACATGATTCGCCTGTTTCAGATTGACCCGCCTGCTGTTCTCCAGAAACACTACCTGAGCGTTTTGACAAAGGAACAGAAGAAATATTTTGAACAGCTCAATCGGGAACTCACGGATTCGGAACAAAATTCGGTTAAAAAAGATCTTCATTTAAAAGTGGAAAAGCGCACGATTCACGTGTCCATGGAGCTCTTTCAATTAAAAAACCAAAAAGGGGAACCTTTGGGGCGATTATTGGTTGTAGATAATCTTACGGAAATAGATCGCTCTACCAGGGCTAATGCCTGGAGAGAAGTAGCTCGCCGTATTGCCCACGAAATTAAAAATCCGCTGACCCCGATCCAGCTTTCAACCCAGCGGATTCGCCGTCAATATCTTGAGAATATTGCTGAGCCGGATATGCTGGATAGTGCTACCTCGACTATCATTCGTGAAGTAAACGGACTAAAGAAAATGGTAAACGAATTCTCCAAGTTTGCGAGGCTGCCGGAGATTATTCCTTCCCCCAACAGCATCAATGAAATCTTGAAGGATGTCTGCGATCTTTTTAACCAGGGGCTACCGCAGCGCATACAATTGAATTTGATTCCCGATCCTTTAATCCCCAAAACACTTTTAGACGCAGAACAGATGAAAAGGGTTTTCACAAACTTGATTGATAACGCCATCTCAGCTATCAATGAAGAAGGCAGGATCGATCTGATCAGTTCCTACTACAAGGAACTGAAGATTGTCACAGTGGATGTGGTGGATAACGGCTCCGGTATCCCTGTTGAGATGATGTACCGGATCTTCGATCCTTATGTGACAACCAAAAAAGAGGGAACCGGGCTTGGTTTGGCTATTGTGCAGCAAATAATCTCCGATCATGGCGGATTCATTCGTTTAAAGAACATGGAAGACCAGGGCACCAAGTTTACCATAGAATTACCGGCTTGATCCCTTTTTAAATATCGGTTATCTATTACGGATAATGACATAAAACCCGGAAGAGTATTCAAAAGGAAAAATCTGAAGCCTCTTGCGGAATCCCATAAATAGTTAACGTTTCAATTAGGTGGCAATGGCAGATAAAATTTTAATCGTGGATGATGAGTTATCAATCCTTTCAACCTTGAAAGACGTATTGGAAGATGAAGGTTTTGAGACTATAACGGCTGAATCTGCGGAAACTGCCATGGAGATATTGCAACGAAGCAGTGTGAATCGATTTCAGGCAGTGTTGCTGGACATCTGGATGGAAGAGATCGACGGAATCGAGCTGCTGGAGTGGCTAAAAGACAGGTACCCCAGGTTACCTGTGATTATGATGTCCGGTCACGGAACGATTGAGACAGCTGTAAAAGCCACCAAAATCGGTGCTTATGATTTCATCGAAAAACCGATTTCTTTGGAGGAACTCTTAATCACCTTGAATCATGCTCTGAAGGAAGCTGCACTGGAACGGGAAAACGAAGAGCTTAAACAAAGGCAAAAGCACCAATCATTTGAAATCATAGGTGTTTCTCCTCCAATAAAAAAGGTGATGGATCAAATCGAACTTGCTGCCCCTACAGATGGTTGGGTCCTGATTAACGGTGAAAACGGAACGGGTAAAGAACTGGTCGCGAGGCAGATCCATAGCCGAAGCTTAAGGCAATCAGCTCCTTTTGTGGAACTAAACTGTGCTGCTATTCCCGATGAAATGATTGAGAGCGAACTGTTTGGGCATGAAAAGGGATCGTTTCCCGGGGCATCCAGTCTCAAAATCGGCAAGTTCGACCAAGCCAATGGCGGTACCTTGTTTTTGGACGAAATTGGAGATATGAGTTTGAAAACCCAGTCTAAGATTTTGAGAGTTCTTGAAGAGCAGCGATTTGAAAGGGTGGGCAGCGTGGAGATGTTTGAAGTGGATATCAGAATTATTGCCGCTTCCAACAAGAATCTCCAGGAAGAGATTTCAGCAGGTAATTTCCGCGAAGACCTGTATTACCGCCTAAACGTCATCCCGATAGACATTCCTCCCCTCAAGGAAAGAAAAAAAGACATCCCGCTGCTGATTGAACACTTTCTCAATCAATTCGTAGAAAACGGTAAAAGCTCGAAAAAGAAAATCAGCAAGGAAGCATTAAACAGTATGATGGCTTATCATTGGCCGGGCAATGTTCGGGAATTGAAGAATATCGTCGAACGAATGATTATAATGGTTAAAACTCCTACTATCACGTTAAAACACGTCCCTCCTGTCATCCGCATGGCTAACCAGGAACTGCTGCAAGTGGATTCTTTTCCGACAACCTTTAAAGAAGCCAAAGAGACATTTGAAAAGCAGTTTATCCAGACCATGTTGCTTAAAAACAACTGGAATATATCCAAAACAGCAGAAAATATCCAGATTGAACGCAGCAACCTGCATCGTAAAATCAAACAATTGGAGATTGTGGTACCAAAATAACCCGATCGATTTGCCTGTTGTTTTACGATAATTTGCCGCCTTTGTTCAATCTGATGCTTGCCGTTCTTTTATCACAGTACGAATAATCAATCTCGCACTTGAAATTACACCTTGAGTATTGAATCATTTGTTTATATGGTATTTTTGCAGCTTGTTGAACGGAAAATCCCTGCTTTCCCGGTAGCTGATTCAAATACCATTCTTTATCCCGTATGTTTTTTTGGTTGACTGTGCTAGAATAAAGGGAATCAGCAGGATTGTAACCAAACCCCGAATTGCATTGAGTGCTGATCCAACCCCGCAAAATGAGAAGATTTCATGCTGAAAGGACTGTTTCAAAGCAAAGAAGATAAAATTAGAGCCAAAATAGACGAACACTTGGGTGAAGGCATGAAGCTGATGTCTGAAAAGTTCTACAATGGTGCGATGATTGAGTTTGACAAGGCCATGGAACTTGATCCGGAAATTGTCTATCCAAAGTTGGTGGAAGAGCTCAGCAATGCAGCAGCTTCGGGGGATCTGCAGTCTGCCTTGTCTATCGGGTTAAACCTGATCAAGGAAAAAAACGAGGATTTTGAACTGGCAAACAAGCTGGGGAACTATGCAAGAGAGCTCGGAGACTACAAGCAGGCAGAAGGGTTGTATAAAACAGCTTTGAAGGTCAAAAGGGGATACCAGAAAGCCTTTTATAACCTGGCTGCTTCACAGGCCAGGGTTAATATTTATGATGATGCCGTTCCCAGTGCGATATCCAAGTTTGAAAAAGCGGAAAACTACGTGCTTCCCGAATACCTGGGGGAGGAAAAGTTGATTGATACCCTGACGGAGAAGGTGGGGAAAGAGAAAAAGGAGTCCGTCAAGGAGAAACTACAGGAGTTGACCGTTGAACGGGATCGGATGGTAGAGGAAGGTTCTTCCGTAGAAGCAAAGGGTATCGATCTGGAGATTAAGAAGTTAAAGGAGAATGCGGATAAAGTGCTACCGGAAGATATTTTGGGCGAATTTGATAAAATGGCCGGCGAAGATTCCGAAAATGCAGATGATCATCTGTACAATAAAGTCCTGTTTGCCGTTAAAAATAAAATGACTACTGTTGCCCTTGAAACTATAGGCAAGTTGTCTGTTAAAGACTACGAAACCTTGGGACTGCTTCATGCGATCGCACTGGAACAAAAAGGTAAACGTGAAGAGGCTATCAGCCGGATGATAAAACTCTTGGGTAAAAACGAATTCAATCGCTACAACAACGTTAATCTTGGTTTGATGTATCGCCGATTGAACAAGACGTTCCTGGCCACCAAGTACCTCATCAAAACCGCTGCGCTGCTGGATAAATCAAATGGTATTTACAGCATGAAGGAGCTGGTGAAAGAGGCGGATGAATGCTATGAAACCGGTAATCTGAAAAAGGCGCTGAATTACTATACCATTGCGGTTACGGAAATCCCCACTCCCAGGATTTGGGATCAGATTGGTACCATCTACATAGAAAGGAAGAAGTACGATGAGGCTGTGGAAGCCTTTCGCCGCCTGAAGGAACTGGATCCAAATTCTGAAATTGGTGACAGCAAACTTATGGAGATCCACAATTATTATGTTGAAAAAGCCGATGTTTTAATGGATGAGCGTAAGTTTAAGCCCGCCGCAGACTATCTTCACAAAGCACTGGGCGTCTTAAGACTACCCGACACCCTGAAGAAGGCAGCTTCGGTATACAAACAACTCAACGTTCCCGAGAAAGAAAAAGAACTGCTAAAAGAGTATCAAGCTCTTTTAGATGCTGAAAAAGAGAAGGAGCAGGAAGAAAAGAGACAAACCCTGATACTTCAGGGTAAGCAAGAGCTTGCAAAAAAGAACTACCTGAAGGCTATCGAAATCTACGAAAGCATCCTGCGTATGAAAGTCGACCGTAAGATCTTTTTACAACTGGCTGCCCTTTATAAAGGTCTAAAAAAGATGGATAACCTTAATGACTTGGAACGACGTTGGGAGAAGATGGTTGCGCATGAAGAAAAAATGAAACAGTTCGAAAAGGATGAGGCAAGAAAAGAACAAGCCGAACAGGATGATCCCTAATCCCGTTTTTTTAAAGCATGGTGAACGGTGACAATGCCGAAATGAAAATTATGGTATGACACGTCTACAAACCCATGCCCCTCAAGCATTTCAGCCAGCTTTTGTTGTGAAGGATATTCCACGGAAGATTCCGGGAAATAATCAAACATATCCTCGCCCGGATAAATCAATTTTCCAATTTTCGGTACGATCTTAAAAAAGTAGAAGTCAGAGAGTTCCCGAATTATCGGAATTTTGACCTTTCCCATATCAAGGCAGAGAAACCGTCCGCCAGGCTTTAGAACACGATGGACTTCCGCAAGACAAAGCGATATATCAACCAGGTTTCTCAACCCGTATCCGACTGTAACTGCATCCAGACTTTTGCTTTTGATTGGAAGTACTGTTGCATCGCCCTGCAAAAATGAAGACAATCCAGTATGGTCTCTTTCCTCAGCTACTGCCAGCATACCGGGGGAAAAATCCAATCCCACGGTGGTTCCTTGCGCTCCGGTTTTTTTTTGAAGCAGTTGAGTGATGTCACCTGTTCCGCAGCAAATATCAAGTACCCGGTCTCCCGGCTTCAGACTTGCTTTTTTTACCAAAAACCGTTTCCAGTAGCGGTGCATGCCTTGAGTGACAATATCATTGAAGAGATCGTATTTTCCGGCTATACCGGAAAATTTTTTTTGGACGTAATCTGCTTTGGATTTTCCTTCAGGAATGGTAAAGGCCATAATGGGTAAGTTTGTTATTACAGATTTTGAGCAGGGATCCCGGCTGCGGGATTCGGCTGTTCTGCTTGGTTTTCTTCGCCTTCCACAGGGGCAGGAGGTGCGGCGTTTTCCAGATCAAATTCATAATACCTGTTGTACAACTGCCGCTTTTCTCCAAAACGTACTCCATAGACATTGCTGTTGACACTGCCCTGGAAGTAAGCCAATTCAATGACACCGATCCAGCCTTGGGTGATGTGTTTTTCCAGTTTTATCCGAACCCGTTGCCCTTTTTGGAATTTTGGTTGGATGGGGTCAGGCATGGGGCAGGGTTGTTTGAATTTGGATGTATCGCCATAACACATCCAGGTAGCCTTCACGAAAACGGAGAATCGGTTGCCTCCACCGTGAGTGAGGATGTATTTGTCCGGTGAGAAACCGGTAACCTGTTCGAACTTCTTTTTATCGATATGATCATAGACTTCAATTAGAAAAGCCCGATACTCACCAAAAACACTGGTTAAAGGAAGAATTACCAAGAGAATGATCACCGGTATCAGTCTTTTCATATCGATACCCCGGTTAGTTCCAGCAGGTCGAATACCTCTTCGTCACTAAGTTTTCTTACTTCACCGGGTTTCATCTCTTTAAGGTCTACATTACCGATTCCAAATCGTTTAATTTTGATAACCGGATACCCAATCTGCCCGAACATTTTTTTTATATGGTGTTTTAGACCTTCCTGCAATGAAACGGAGAGCCAGGTTTTATCATTGACATGATGCAACAGCCTGATCCTGGTTGGTTGCCTTTTTTTGTGATCGATAACCGGACCCGCTTTGAGTTCATTTAATTGATTGTTGCTGATTTTCCCTTTAATTTTCACAAAATACTCTTTCCAAACATGTTTTGTCGGGTGAGCGATGTTTTGAGCCAGGTCTCCGTCGTTTGTCAAAAGAACGAGACCTTCAGCATCATAGTCCAAACGACCAATGGGAAACAACCTGGTAGAGGTTTTGGGGAAATAGTTAACAATTGTGTCCCTGCCTTGGGGGTCGTCCAGGGTTGTCATGCATGATTTTGGTTTATAGAGAGCGTAAACCACCTTTCTTGCTTTTTGTGCTCCCACTTTTCGGCCGTCGACTCGCACATGGTCGGAATTGGGATCGACCTTGACACCCATTTCGGTGACTATGGAGCCGTTAACGGACACACGGCCTTCGGCTATCATTGTTTCCGCTTTCCTCCTGGATGCGATACCGGCATCAGCGATATATTTCTGCAACCTAACTGCCATTTCTATTTCTCAACTTTTTGAATGCATCAATTGCTGCATGTTGCTCAGACATTTTTTTACTTTTGCCCGTGCCGACGCCGAAAATCTGATCACCAACCATCAATGCTGTGACAAATTCCTTATCGTGATCCGGACCCCTTTCTTCTATGACTTTGTAAACAAGAGTACCCAACTTGTTTTTTTGGACATATTCTTGAAAATCTGTTTTATAATCGACCGTGGCAAAGGTTTCTTCGGCTTTTTCTATTTCTTCGGCAAACAAGGTTTTAATCATCCTGGCAACAATTTCCACCCCGTTGTCCTTTTTACTATCCAGATAAACGGCTGAAAATAGGGCTTCCAAAGCATCGGAAAGAATGGAGCTTTTTGCCCGACCCCCTGTTATCTCTTCACCCTTGCCTATAAACAAATAATGGCCAAGATTTATTTTTTGGGCCAGTTTACTGAGACCCTTTTCAGACACCAGTACAGCCCTAAACTTGGAGAGCATACCCTCCGGTAGATCAGGATAATTGTTCATCAGGTGATCACTCATGACAAACTGCAAGATGGCGTCTCCCAGGAATTCGAGACGTTCGTTGTTTTCCTGGTCATTTTCATGGGCAAAGGATTTATGAGTCAGTGCCTGAATCAGCAACCGAATGTCTGCGAATTTGTATGCTATCGTTTGCTGGAGCTTGTCCAGTTTTTCCGGTGCGTCCTCGTTGAAAGGTTCCGGTAGGATATTATCATTTGTAGTCATGGTATGATCCGACTCGAAGGTTGAAGTGTCCGATTGTTGGAATTTCGGAGTCAATACCATTAAACCAAGACAATACGAACCATCCCGGAAAACAGGATAACCGGTTCTTGACTTAATGAAACTGAATCCCTTGGGGCGCTGGCAGCCTCATTTCTACACCTATCAAGACTTCTGAATGGTTGTCTTCATAAATCTATGCAAAACACTGATGTAAAAGATTTGAGCTTAAGATAATCTGTGCAATTTTCCTACCAGAAGAATCTTATTATCTCGCAAGCTAAAACGGATAAATCAGATAATCCTATTCAGAAAAACAGTTTTATCATTGATTTTCTTACCACTTGGTAATTGCACTCGACGAATCAATTGAGAATTAATACAGTATGACATTGTTTTCGATCCAATAACTATCTTACCCATGCGGCAGGAATGAAGAGCCAGTCCCAACTCGAATCAGTAACCAAATCACCGGATACCATCCTTCAAACATATTTTGGATTTGATCGCTTTATCGGTCATCAGAAAGAGATCATACAACACCTGATTTCGGGCAACGACGCATTGGTTCTGATGCCTACCGGTGGAGGGAAATCCTTGTGCTTCCAGATACCATCCATTGTCCGCAAAGGAACAGGAATTGTCATATCTCCCTTGATTGCGTTGATGCAGGATCAGGTGGATGATCTGGTACAATCAGGTATACGAGCGTCATTTCTGAATTCTTCTCAATCCTATGCTGAGTCAGATCTGGTAGAAAAAGCTTTTACAAGCGGGGAACTGGATCTTTTGTACGTCGCTCCCGAAAGATTGCTGACAGATCGTTTCCTGCAATTGTTGGAGCAAACAACCATTGCACTGTTCGCCATTGATGAAACCCACTGTGTATCCCAATGGGGGCATGACTTTCGACCGGATTACATCGGATTATCCATCCTGCAGAGACGTTTCCCCGATATACCAAGGATAGCCCTGACTGCCACAGCCGATTCCGTGACAAGGAAAGAGATCATTACCAAACTCGGACTTACCGGCGCCAGACAGTTCATCTCCAGTTTTGACAGACCTAATATACGGTACCAGGTCAAATTAAAGAATCAGCCGAAGCAGCAACTGCTCGATTTTATCAGGTACGAACAGGAGGATAATTCCGGAATTGTTTATTGTCTGTCCCGGAAAAAAGTGGAAGAAACAGCCCGGTTTCTTTGTGACCAGGGATTAACAGCCCTCCCCTATCATGCCGGGATGGAGCCGGACGTCAGGCTAAAGCACCAGAGGCGATTCGTACAGGAAGAAGGAATTATCATGGTGGCAACCATCGCATTCGGTATGGGGATTGATAAACCCGATGTTCGCTTCGTGGCACATCTGGATTTACCCAAAAGCCTGGAAGCCTATTATCAAGAGACCGGAAGAGCGGGAAGAGACGGCGGCAAAGCTGTTGCCTGGATGGTTTATAGCCTGTCTGATGTGATTATGCTCAGAAAGATGTTGGAAAGCTCTGAAGCTGATGAACAATTTAAACGGATTGAAAAATTAAAACTGGATACATTACTTGGTTTCTGTGAAACGACGGAATGCCGTCGACAAGTGATGCTGAATTATTTTGATGAGGAGCTGAAACAAGCGTGTGGCAACTGCGACACTTGTCTGGAACCTATTAAAACCTGGGACGGTACGGAAGTCGCACGAAAAGCTCTATCCTGCGTATATCGGACAGGACAGAAGTTTGGAGCCCGGTATTTAACCGATGTCTTGCTGGGAATAAGCAACGATCGAATCGATCGCTTTAATCATGACCAACTTTCGACCTACGGCATCGGAACCGAACTAAACGCCGATGAATGGCAATCCGTGTTTCGGCAGTTGATTGCAGCAGATCTTCTCAATATTGATTTGACTGGATTTGGAGGATTTAAACTCACTCCAAAATGCAAACCTGTGCTGAAAGGTGAAAAGCAAGTTTTGTTTCGCAAGGATCCTGTTAAAAAATCCCGGCAAAAAGTCAAACCCGGTATCAAGTCACAAGTATGGAAAAATCCTGAAGATGAAGGGAAATGGGAAAAACTCAGAATACTGAGGCTAAAGCTGGCCAAGGAATTGGGTGTGCCCGCCTATGCTGTTTTTAAAGATGACACATTAAAGGATATGATTCACATGCAACCCAAGACACTGGGTGAAATGGCAGAAATCTCCGGGGTTGGCAAAAAGAAACTGATGAGCTTCGGAGACATATTTCTAAAAGAACTGGCCAGTTTTTAATTTTTATGCGGATCTTTCCAAAAGGTTTACTGCAAGAGGATATCCGATAACAAATTCATCGATCATCGCGAATAAGATTTTGAAACGACGGCCTGTTTCGTTGTCTTCTCAAGGATTGCTTCATCATCTTTTTCAGAAATTTTCGGGCAGTTTTTCGATTTTCTTCCTGGACAATCTGTTTCATTCTCAGGGCATCAACTATCCACCAGATCATCAATCCACCCATCGTCATCGAATACAGGATTTGTTTGAAAATCCTGTTGTTATACAGATAATGACAGGAAAAAGGAGGCGGAATCAGCCAAAACAAATAGGATAGACTTATCTTTTTTTCAGCCAGGGTATATTCCTCATAAAATTCCTCCTTCAACACCCGGGGTAGTTTTGAAACAGCTTCTCTTACACTGGCGGGAAGCTGCGTGTGGAATTGACCACCGGGTAACAATGCATCATCTCTTTTGACGGGGGAACTGGTATAAGACGCTTTGATTTCTTCGGCTATTCTGTTCATTTCCGCACGAGGGACTTCGGTAATATCTTCCAAAGCCTGCAAAGTTGCCTCCAGGTTGGCATCTTTGTCTTGCTCCAGCTGGATTTCACGTTCCCGAGCTAAAACTCTCTCCCTGATTTTATCAAGGATTTCTTCCTGCTTGTCGCTCATATCCTGTTTTTCTTGTGTGGTAGACAGTGGTTAATAGCTAATTCCTCTACGATAATCAAAACGACTAAATAACTCAAGCATATGGCTTTGAATGGATTCATTGTGTTGATAAACCGGCTGAGGGCTGGTCGCTGAAAGCAATAAACTTCGAAGTACCGAACTGCTTTTAAAACGTTTATTGGTATGGGTTAAATTGGTTTGCGTTCAGGCACTATCTAACTGTTTTGATCCAGGTATTTTTGAATCTTGTCGGCCTTTACTTTTGCCTTTTGTGCAAGAGTCGTGTTTTGGTTATCCTTTACCACCGATTTGAAGTGTTCCATGGCTTTTTGCCATCTTTCATTAGACTGGTAAAGTTCACCAAGACGGTAATGAGTGGTGGAGAACCATTGGGTCTCTTGAATAGGCTGTTTTGCGAGATCTTCCAGGATTTTTATTGCCTGAATATATCTTTTTTGACCTACATAGAGTTCGGCCAGTAGCGTTGATGCCCTGAAATGGGCTTCGGTGTTTCCGGTATTATGAATTGCATAAAGCTCCTTTTGAGCTTTTTTCCTTTGATTAAGTTTGTTAGCCAGAATATCGGCAATCACAACCTGCAATTCAAGCTTCTGTTCTCCGGGGCCAAGCAATTGAACAGCATCCCGGTAATAACCAACGACCTTTTGATGACTGCCTAAGGCTTTATATCGGGCAACCAAGATATCCAAAACGGAAAGTTTGGTTTCCGCTTCTTTTCGGGGTAGATATCGATAAGCTGTTGCGTAATGACTTAAGGCGAGATTGGCATAATACTTCCTCGACTTTAAAGGATGCTGCTGCATGGGGTGCTTCTTGTTGCCGTACGCATAATAAACCTGGTCAGCTGTTTTTGCTATATTGAGTAAAAACCATGGGTCTCTCCCTTTTTTTTGATCCTCCTTTTTTAGAAGCAACATTAATTCAACACCCTTTACCCACCGTTCGAGCGTTAAACAAAGGTCTACTTTATAGAGTAAATTGTTTTGTCTGCTGCCATAGGAAGAAATTTTGGAGACTTTATCAAGATAGTCGTAACCGTCGTTAAAGTTTTTGGTTTTTTTGAACACTTGAAGATAATTGCCAAACGCTGCCCTGGCAAACTCATTTTTTAAAGGCAGCTTCGCATACTCCGATCCGGCTTTTTTCCAGTTCTTCTTCTTAAAATAGCAATTGCCCAGGTAATAACTCAATTCAGTCTTGTCTTTATGACGAGCAGGGAGTTTAACCTGCTTTTGCCATTTAATGACCGATTTGCAGTCCTTAACCGTATGGGAGTTGCGAACAATGCTGAGTAACAGCATGTTGCGTATTTCCTGTTTTTTTTGATGCGTTAAGGCAGCCACATAAATCTTATTGGCTGATTTATACCATTTCTTGCCTTCGTAATACCGTGCCCGGGTCGCCGATAATTCAAGATCCGCCGCATATTTATCGCTGTTTTTCTGGAGCCAGGCAAAATCGTTTTCTGCTCCTTTTTTTCGGTTCAAGGAGTTTAACAACCATCCCCGCTGGTATCGGGACTGTTCGAGGGAGATGGGATTTTTGGAATTTATGTTTATGGTAAGCAGTTTAATTGCTTGTTCCCGTGCTTTTTTTGAAGATTGTTTCGGATTGTCCCTGAAAATAAAATAATGAGATTGTGCGATACCCAGACTGGATTTGGGTTTGATCTCAGGATCAGGCCATTCGGATAATTGCCGTTCAAACCAGGAAAGAGCATTTTTATGACGATCGCTTTTTTGGGCTTCAACTCCCAATTGGTAAGCAATTCTGGCTTTTTCTTCCATGGTTACCGGGGAATCCAAAGCATCATAAAACAAGCTTTTTGCCATCAAGGTGTTACCGGTGTGATAGTAAATCCAGGCCAGGTTGTGTTGTGTTTCAATCCTCTGCTGGTCGGTAATGCCTTCAGATTCCAAAACCTGTTTAAATTGATACTCCGCCACCTGCCATTGTTCGGCCTGGTATGCCTGTTGGCCTTTGATAAAACTGACATCGGCCAGGTAGGCGGTTTTAGGGAATTTGGTAATTAACCTGTTTAAATCAACCAACCCATCAGGCTGCTTAAGTCGTAATTTCAAAGTACCACTCAGATACATCGCATGTTCAACCAGGTCTGATTCAGGGAAATGGCTGATTATTTTGTTATATTGCCGCAGGGCAAGGTCAAATTTTCCTTCGGCAACATTAATCTTGGCCTGAATTAATACAACTTCGGGAATCAGTCTGCTATCGGGATATTTGTCCAGAAAACTTTCCGCTTCCTGACTGGCGAACCCATAGATCTTGTCTTTGAATAGGTTGTTGATGAAACCAAGATCTTCTTTTTCAGCGGCAGGAACCGGTGTTTGCTCTTCAGCGAAAGTTGGGACGGCGGAGCACACCAAGCTCAAGAGCATTACTATAAGTAACAATCGATTCCTGAATCCTGACAGGTTAGAACGTATCGTCATGAAACTAACGGGGCTTTAAATAGAATATTTGGAATGTTACATTGGAAAATCATCAGGTTGTATGGGTATATGTGAGCCTACCGCCCTGTTTGAACCCCGTCAAGCAATGAGCTTGCCGGTATTTTGCCCCCTGTTGCCGGTTGCATGATTTTTTAAGGGGTAATATCTCTCCAACCCCTGTATCCTTGCTGTTCTCATTGACATAGCGGCAATAAATCGTAATATTAGAACCCAGGGTAACGCAAGCTGCCCGGTTTCAATCTCTTTACCCATCCCAAAACAAGCCCTGCCTGTTGCATAGCCTCAGACCAGGAAACACCGAATATCACATTTTTATGTCAGAAATAGAAAATTTGTTTGAAACACTGGACTATAAGACAGACTCCATTTCAAGTAAGACACTAATCGAAAAAGCCGGGGGGTCGCTAACGCTTTATGCGTTTGATAAAGCACAAGGCTTGGGTGAGCATACATCTCCTCACATTACCATCGTTCAACTGGTGGAAGGCAAAGCGGAAATTAGGATTGATGGGCAGAACAGTCTGATAAAAGATGGAGATTTCGTTACCATACCAATTGACGTCCCTTATTCCCTGCAGGCAATTCACCAGGTCAAAGTCCTGGTATACCGTGTCAACTCATCCGTGTCGTAAAAAACCATGAATCGACTGGAAAAACAGATCCAATTTATCCTGGAAGTGGACAAACTGAAAGGGGTGATTCGTCGCTCCTTTTTGGTCGGGGCGGATCGGCTGGAAAACTCCGCTGAGCATAGCTGGCACGTGGCATTACTGGCTATGACGTTAATTGAGCATTCCGATTTGGAGGTGGATTTGTTGCGTGTCATGAAAATACTGATTTTACATGACATCGTAGAAATCGACGCAGGGGATACCTATTTTTTTGATACCGAAGGCAATGCGAACAAGGCAGAAAAGGAAGCCAGGGCTGCCGATCGCCTATTCGGTCTATTGCCGGCCGACCAGGAAAAAGAATACAGGGAAATCTGGGAAGAATATGAAGCTCGTGAAACCAATGAAGCGAAATTCGCCTACGCGTTAGATCGGTTCATGCCGGCATTGCATTCCTACCATACGCAAGGCAGAAGCTGGAAACAACATGGGATAACTCTCGATCGTGTTTTGACCCTCAATGATCCCATAAAAGAAGGATCCAAAGAACTTGCCGGGTATGCTGAGAAGTTGTTTTATGATGCAGCAGACAAAGGCTATTTAAAAGATAAACAGCCTATTGAAAAACCTGGTTCATAAAAACGTTCTGCATAAAAAAGAGAGATATGTAAGCGACAATTGCGGATAAAACCGGCGTACTTACCCACCCCAGGCTAATTCGGCCTATCACGTCCAAATGAATATTCTTTCCTCCTTTTGCCAGACCGATTCCAATAACAGCCCCCACAACTGCTTGTGAACTGGATACAGGTACGAGTGGTATTTGCGGTAAGCTTAGAAACATCAACAGCTCGTTTAACTCCCTGGATGAGAAAATAAACAATACCAATGAGGATGAGGCAACGACAATCAACGCTGTGATCGGAGACAGGGTATAAATATTACTACCGACAGTTTCCATTACTCTTCTTGAGTATGTGAAAACACCTACAGCTATTGCGATTCCGCCCAGTAAAAATAACTGCTGAGCGGCGGAAAATGTAATAAAACCATCAATGGAATAAGCTTGAAAGGGTGAGGAGGGAACAAAAACACCCATGACGTTGGCGATATTGTTGGCCCCCAGGCTATAGGAACCGAAAGCGCCTAATACGATTAATGCCACCCTGGTTCGGGAGTCTTGTCTGAAAAGGTGAAGCCTGGAGTTTCGAACATATACCCTGGCTATCAGATATAGAAATATGGCGAAAATCATGGAAAGAATCGGACTGAAAATCCAGGTTCCCACAATTTTGGAAAGAACAGTCATATCCGTGTTGACACCGGCAAAGAAGTTCCAGCCGATAATGGCTCCAACAACAGCCTGAGATGTGGAAACAGGCAGGGTCAGTCTTGTCATTAATAACACTGTAAAAGCCGCTGCAAGCGCAACGGTGAAAGCTCCTGCCAGGGTATTGATCGACCCCAGTTTTCCAAGGGTGATGGAAGCCCCGGTCCCTCCTGCTACGGAACCAATGATTACAAAAACACTGCAGATGATTGCCGCTGTCGTGAATTTAATCATTCGCGAAGCGACCGCTGTACCAAATACATTCGCTGCATCGTTTGCTCCCAGGGACCAACCTAGAAACAATCCGCTGGAAAGAAAAAACAGAACTGCCATCATGGTTGTTCTCCGTTAAATTTCTCTTTTGATGGCAAACACTGAAAGCTTTTCACAAACAGTTTCTGCTACATCACTAACCAGTGCCATTTTTTCTGCAAAATATCTCAGTTGAATACGCTCTGACAGAGTCTTCAGCTTATCCGTGGAAAACACGACTTTTTTGATGGTATCTTCCAGCTTATCCACTTCATTTTCATAAAAGAAAACCTTATTGGAAAATTCCGTAACCATGGTGATATTGGAAAAGTAAGCCGAAACGGCGTTAACCAGTTCCTCGACCGTTTTAGTGATATACTCCGACATGTTGAGAAAATCAGCTTTTACAAAGTCTGGGATTTTGGGTTTCTCAAAGGAGTAGTTCTCCATGATTTTCTTGGTCACATCGATCACCTTGTGCAGGGATTCCAGCAGTTCCCATACATCTCCACGAACTTCCGGAATCAACATATGTTCGTAGAGTTTATCCCTGACTTTTCTTCTCAGCTGATTAGCATCTGATGCGAGCTTGCCAATTTCATCCAACCTGATCTCGAAGCGGGCCACATCGTCCTTCATATATTCCTGCATCGCTTCATCAAATATCAAGGCGGAACGCTGAACATGGTAGAGATAGGATTTCACATCCCTTTCCATTTTAGCGATCTTTCCAAATATACTGATCATTATATCTCCTTGGTCATTTGATCCGGTCGCGTTGTTAGATACTTTGTCGACCATAGATTAACCACATTAATAGCTTATTCTTTGACCTTCGTAAAGTTTAATGAGTCCTAAGGTATAGTCGTCAGGTTCGGACAGTCATTCGTTTACAGCAAGTATGCAGTTATAACGTAGCCACTGACGAGGATCGACACAATGAAATCATTTCTGGAAAACTTCAGTTCAGGATCTGTCCTTTGTTCCGAGTAACATCTGGATTCCATTGCCAAAACCAGTCGATCCGCTGTATTCAAAAATCTTCGCAATAAAGGGATGGTAAACAGGGAAAGTCTTCTCACAGGATTTTTTACCTGTTCAATTCCTCTTGCCTTTTGCACATCGGATATCTCAGCTGCCTGTTCAAGGATTAGCGGCAGGAATCGGACCATCAGGCTTATCATCATGGCTACTCTTTTTTCCGGAATCAAGGGAATCGGTTTTAAAAACCATTGAATGGCCGATTTGATTTCCAAAGTCCGGGACGTGGAGATCAGAAGGATGCCCCCGATTAATACCACCAATAGTCTCCAGCAATAGAGAGCACCGGAAACGATACCCGGTTGGGTCACCACGATATCGGCAAATGAAAAAAGAGGATCTCCCGGTGTGAAAACAGCTCTTGAGCCAAACACAAACAACAGCAGCAGGAAAAACAGGCGGGTTTGTAAAAGCGTTGCCTTCAACGGTATTTTCTGCCGGATAAATATCCCGATTAAGAGGATGGAAATCAATCCTAAAAACTGTGATGTCGCTTTAAAAGAGAAAAAGTTAATCAGCAGCAGGACAAACAATTTGCAGCGAATGTCCAGTTTGTGCAAATAACCGGTTCCGGGTCTGTAGCTTAAAACTATCAGTTCAGCCATGATTGAATACCGTGTCCAAGCTTCGCCGAACAAGGAAGACGTACGCCATATTGTTCCACGATTTCAAGAACAGCCGGGGGGGAACCGGTTTTAACAATGGAGCCGTTTTCGAATAAAACAATTTGTGTGGCAGAGGCGATAGTCTTTTCCAGTTCATGGGTCACAATGATAATGGTATGTCCGCTTTCATGGAGATCAAGGATCTGTTTTAAGATTAGTACCGAGCCGGGGTAATCCAGGTTGGAAAAAGGTTCGTCAAATACCAGTATATCCGGATTCATCGCCAGTACTCCGGCAATAGCCAGTTTTCTTTTTTCTCCCCCGGAAAGAGTGTGAGGGGATTGAAGTTCCTTACTCTTTAAGCCTGTTGATACAAGCGATTCCTCAACTCGTTTGTCGATAACGGACCTCTTTAAACCCAGGTTTTCGGGGCCGAATGCGATGTCACTGCAGACAGTCTCACCAACAATTTGGGCATCGGCATTTTGAAACACCATTCCCACTTTGCGACGGGCTTTTGCCGGATGTTTTTCCACATCCAAACCGTCAATGGTTATGGATCCTGTGGTAGGGGATAATAAACCATTCAGGTGTCGACAAAAAGTCGTTTTGCCGGACCCGTTTTTTCCCACAACCACAACAAAACTGCCTTGTTCGATCGAAAGGTTTATATCGTTGACTCCCCAGTGACCGTTTGCGAATCTATGTCCTAAATTTTTGACTTCAATGTATGGCATGTTAAATCAGATGAGGTTTTTTCTCTAATTGGCCGTTTGGTCGGCTGCAACATTGGATCTTCCAAATGCGGGCCTGACAGTCCTTGCAATAATGACGGCAGCCGTCATTTTGATAGCGTCCCCGGGAAGAAATGGCAAAGCTCCTACGGCAAACGCTTTCTGCCAGGGCATTCCGGTTATAGTCTTAAGCCAGGGAACTCCCAGTGCATAAACTGCTGTTGATCCTATCAACACCGCAATCAAATCGACAACAAATCGTTTGCTTCCTGACATCTCGGATTTCTTGTCTGCAATATCCGTAATAACTCCAATCAAAAAGACAGCCACAAGAAAACCAAGCAGGTAGCCTCCCGTAGGACTGGCGAAAACCGCAAATCCTCCTTTACCGGCAGCAAAAACAGGCAAACCCATACCGCCGGCTAACAAATAAATCCCAACACAAGCCGAACCCCATTTCATGCCCAGCAGAAGACCTGCAAGCAAAATAAACAGGGATTGAAGGGTTATGGGAACAGGCCCTAAAGGAATCGCAATAATTCCGCCGGCAGCAATTAACGCGGCCATCAAAGAGGAATATACGATATTTCTTAGTTGACTAGCTGTTGTTGACATGAAAAAGATCTCCTGTGCTGAATTTTAGTGAAGCGATGACGAAATGAGTTTTCCTGATCCCGGCAACTGCAATGTCCCATTAAAAAGATTGGAAATGTTCATCAATCCGGAGGATAATGACGGGTCTGTCGGAGTTCCCCAAAAACGAATCTTTTGTTGATCCACACATTTCGTCGTAACAACTTAGAGCATTGCCTTACGCCTGGTGAAAGCAATCACCGAAATACACTCTTTTTAACGAGTCATCGGCCTGTTTTAAAACCAGTGCCCCGCTTTCGTCGATATCGACAGCGAATCCCTCCCATTCTTCGGAATTCGTCACAACTTTAACCGTTTTGTTTAAGGTAATAGTATGCTGCTTCCATTCCGGAATAATCCGATTCAGATCAGGTTGGGATAAAAGGAGCTTCATTTGGTCAAGAAACGATATCAAAAGCTTTTTGCGGGAAAGCTTTTTCCCGGTAAGTGAGCAGAGCGATGCGGAATTCGGCTCTTCGATCGTAGGGTTGTTGTTTACATTGAGCCCTATCCCGATATTGAGAAACGAGACCATATCGGATTCCATCTCCATTTCTGCCAGCATACCACAAATCTTTTTGTCATTAACCAGGATATCATTTGGCCATTTAACCCTGGCTTCGATGCCTAATTCTCGTTGAATAATTAACGTCAGACATAGCGAGGCTGCAAAAGTATATCTGCTCATCATCGTGGCAGGAATATTGGGCCTTAACACCAAGGTGAAGAATAATCCTCCTTCATCTGAAAACCAGGTTCTTCTCAACCTGCCCCTGCCTTTTGTCTGCCTTTCTGCAACTACTACGGTGAACGGCGGACAACCTCTACGTGCCAGTCGTTTGGCTTCGGTCATGGTTGAATCGACTTCCCGGAAATAGTGAATCAATTCTTCCTTTTCTCCAAATTCCCAAGGGTAAAGTGAATCCGGAGAGTTTAGCAGTTTGTAACCTTTAGAACCCGATTCTATTTGATAAGATAGCTCCTGCAGTTTCTTGATGTGTTTCCAGACCGAAACCCTGGAAATACCAAGTTTTTGGCTGAGTTCTTCCCCGGAAATAAATTTAGCGGGTTTTTTCTGCAATAATTCAATAAGTTGACGTTTCATTGTGTTTACTCTTTTTCGTTAACCATGCTTTAAGTTCAGGTTAACCAGTAAAATAAAACTCTGTCAAACAGCAATAGGGGAGAAAGGAGAGGTTCCTGCCGGACAATGACAATGATAAGCAGGAACCGAATCAGGAAGGAAGAGAAAGCTGGATTACGGGCGCTCAAATACCATGGCAGCACCCAAGCCTCCGCCAATACAGAGAGAAGCCAGCCCTCTTTTGGAGTTGGTTTGCTCAAGGGCGTTTAGCAGGGTGACAACTATTCTGGCACCGGAGCAACCGATGGGATGACCCAGTGAAATAGCTCCACCATATATGTTTGTCACATCCGCATTGATCTCCAGTTCCCGCATACAGGCCAATGCCTGGGAAGCGAATGCCTCATTCAATTCAAACAGATCGATTTCGTTAATTTTCATGTCCAGTTTACCCAACAATTTTCTAATTGCCGGAATCGGCCCCAATCCCATGTAAGCCGGATCAATGCCGCCAAAATCATACCCTTTCACGATGGCTTTTATTTCGAGTCCCAATGATTCGGCTTTTTCCCTGCTCATCAAAACCAGGGCTGCAGCCGCATCGTTAATTCCCGAAGCATTTCCGGCAGTAACAGAGCCATCTTTTTTGAAGGCCGGTTTTAGCTTGCCCATCTTTTCGGTGCTGGTTTCCATAGGCCGTTCATCCGTATCGAACACAATCGGGTCTTTTTTCCTTTGAGGAACGGAAACAGAAACAATCTCCTTCGCGTACGTACCATCGGAAATGGCCTTCAAGGCTCTTTGATGACTGCTCAGTGCCATGGCGTCCTGATCTTCCCGGGAGATGTTGTATAATTCAGCAATATTCTCGGCTGTTATACCCATGTGGTATCCGTAAAAGCCTTCCCATAGACCGTCATTAATCATCAGATCAACCATGTCTGCATTGCCCATTCTGGCTCCCCATCGAGTGCTGGGCAGGGCGAATGGTATCTGACTCATGTTTTCCATACCTCCGGCGACTATCACGTCCGCATCCCCTGTCGTAATAGCTTGTGTCGCCAGTGCGATGGCTTTGAGACCCGATGCACATACCTTGTTGACAGTGAAAGCGCCTGTTTCCTTTGCCAGACCGGATCTAATGCAAGCCTGACGGGCTGTGTTCTGTCCCTGGCCGGATTGAACAACATTTCCCATTATGACTTCATCAACCTTGATTGCTTTTAAGGAATCGTCCCATTGACTGTAACGCTCCTCCACCTCGGAGGATTTGTTTTTAAGCTTGTCCGGTCCGGCTGCTTCAAGCTTTTCATCGATGGAAGGTCTGCAACCGGCTCTGATCATCGATTCCTTAATAACTGCGGCACCCAGATCGACCACCGGGATTGTCTGTAAACTTCCTCCAAAATTACCGATGGCTGTTCTTACAGCACTAACGATTGCCACCTCTTTCATGTCTGTTTCTCCTCATGGATTTGTTAACGGGGATTCTGATCCGGCAGAAAGGAATCCGCTCTAGCGTTCTTATTGCATCCAAAACAATCCTGTCCAACGTTTATAGAGTTTTATCCCCGCGTGTGATATGTGACAGTTCCCTGTCACGACGTGTATCTGCTTATGGTTGAAAATAATAATGACCTGGTGTCTGAACGGAAAATCGTTAAATCCTCATCCAGCCTTGCGTTAGCTACCATGCAGACTGTATTGTAATAGACGAAACGTCACACTTGTCACCCCGGACTTGATCCGGAGTCTATTCATGATTTCAGCAAGTTACACAGTAGATTCCGAGTCATGAGATGCGAGACTCGCAGCATCGATCGGAATGACTTGTATATAAACCTTTTGCTTTTATGAAATCCGTATATCGCAAATGGATTAACGATCCATTACTACTGGTATTACTTCCCTTTAAATACCGGTTTTCTTTTGTCTAAAAACGCTGCAACGCCTTCTGCCTTGTCTTCGAGAGAAAGGGCCAGACTGTACATCTCTCGCTCGTATGCCAGCCCTGATTCCAGGTTTGTTTGCATACCTCGGTTAATTGCCGTCTTGGCCAGCTTCAGGGCCGCCAGACTTTTGGATGCAATCTTGGCGGCTGTTTCTTTGGCAGAGATCATCAGCTCTTCCATGGGGACTACCCTGTTTACGAGACCGATGCGGTCAGCTTCCTCCGCTCTAATGATATCTCCGGTAAATATCAGTTCTTTTGCCCGGTAGGGACCAATCGCCTTTTGCAATCGCTGGGTACCGCCTCCGCCGGGAATTATACCAAGATTGATTTCCGGTTGTCCGAATTTGGCCTTTTCAGAGGCAATGATCATGTCACAGCCCATGGCAATTTCACAGCCACCACCCAAACAAAATCCGTTTACTGCGGCAATGACCGGCTTTGAAAAATCCTCGACCAATTGGCCAAGTCTGGTGATATTATGAGCGACATAAGGTGTCGTCTGGTCAAATTCCTTGATATCAGAACCTGCTACAAACGATTTACCGGAACCCGTCAGAATCAATACCAAAACGGAGTCATCCTTTTCCAACTCCTGGATTGCCGAGCCAAATTCAGCCCGGGTTTGATTGTTCAGAGCATTCATGGCATCGGGCCTGTTAAAGGTCAGAATAGCGATGCCTTGCTCTTTTTCGACAATGATATTCTCATATGTCATCTTACCTCCCTTTCAATGCATTTTTGTGATGCCGAATGCCGTATTCACACAGTTTACTCAAGGCTTTTACGCCGGAAATCAAAGATGGAAACACCGGCAGTTCCTTGCCCAGCTCGTCCATAATCACGTTTTTAAAGCGGTTATAACCAACGATCATGCAGACCACCACCGGCTTGCCCACCTCTTTCACGATTCGTTGAATGATCTTTTTTTGTACGGCTTCCCGGGTGTACTCAAAACCGGCCAGGATAAGCACGGCTGCATCAATGTTAGGATCTTTGAAGGCATCCGGAAACGTGGTTTCCAGGGTTTTGGTAAAACCAATTTTGGTAACGGAGAAGTAAAGGTCCACCGGGTTTGCCACCGGTGTATCAAACAACTCTTTCAATGAGTCGGTGGTTTCCGGGGTCAATTTGGGCAGTTCCAGTCCGTATTCGGCACAAAGATCGGAAACCACAACACCGACACTTCCGGCGAGGGTAATCACGGCAATGCGGTTACCCTTTGGCAGCGGTTGGGTAGAAAACACTTTGGCGAAATCCTTAAGTTCGGTAAAATCATCGGCTTTGATCATTCCTGTTTGCCGAATGGCCGTTTCCACAATTCTCGAATTACCGGCAATACTTCCGGTGTGACTCATGGCAGCTTTTGCACCCGCTTCTGTGCGCCCGCCGTTAAGAAAGATCACCGGTTTCCGGGTGGCGACTTTCCGGGCAATCTTAGTAAGATTCTTGCCGTCTGCCACATTTTCCAGGTACATGGAAATCACATCGACATCTTTTTGTGCACCAAAATACTCCAACAGGTCGTTCTCGTTCACATCACATTTGTTCCCGATGGAGCAGATCTTATTAATGCTGAGGCTTTCGTTTTCAACAATATCCGAAGCCATTCCTGCGGCCAAAAGACCGGATTGACCGATCAGCACAACGTTGCCGTTTGGTACCTTTCGAGTCATTGGATAAATCGACGTTACTATATCGCGGGAAACAATTCCGGAGCAATTCGGGCCCATCACCCGGATATTGTTTTTGGTGGCGATATCGACAATCTGTTCTTGAAACAGCTTGCCTTCACCTCCTACCTCAGCAAACCCAGCGGATTCAATAATAACTGCCCTGACCCCTTTTTTTGCGCATTCTTCCAGCGTTGAAACAGTCAGTTTGGGAGTAGGCAGTGCCGTGACAACGAGGTCCACTTCCCCGGGAATCTGATTCAACGATCGATAAACCTTGTACCCCAAAATCTCGTCGGATTTGGGATTCACGGGATATATCTCACCGGAAAAATCGCTGTCGGAGATGTTTTTAACGATGACATACCCTAGTTTTCCCGGTGTACCGCTGGCACCTATTACTGCTATAGATTTTGGTTTGAAAAAGATTTCCATCATCGGCGGACCGTCCTGTTTAATTGTCTTGTTTATGGGTTATTGCTCTTCCAAAATAATTCGTGCATCTACAACCATTGCACCGGTTTGGTAAGCAAAAACCGGATTCATGTCGATTTCCTTTATTCCCGGTGTGTTTTCCACAAAGTCGGACAGCTTGAGTAACATGTTCACCAGAAAAGGGATGTCAGCAGGATCTTGGCCTCTGTAACCCTCTAATAGTTTTCTGCCTTTAATTTCCTTAATCATTTCATCGGCATCGACTCGTTCAATCGGTACAATTCGAAACGCCACGTCTTTCAAGACTTCAACAAACACACCACCCAGGCCAAACATCAGCACAGGACCAAAAGAAGGGTCATTGGTCATACCGATAATAACCTCAATGCCCGGTTCAGCCATGCCCTGAACCGAAATGCCCTCTATGTCTGCTTTGGGAAACTGGGATGTGCAGGCTTTCATAATTTCATCAAAGGCGTTTTCAACAGATTCCTTGTTTTTAAGATTGACCTTAACCCCGCCGGCATCGCTTTTATGTGTGATATCGACCGAGGAAATCTTTAATACAACGGGATATCCGATTTTTTCGCTCAACAAGACTGCTTCATCTTTACTGGCAGCCAGTTTCGTATTGGTACATTCAATTCCCGCTTCTTGTAGAATCTGCTTTGCTTCGATCTCGGTCAGTACTGAACGCTTTTCTGCCCGGGCTCTTTGCAGTATCTCTTTGGTGGTCATGTTTTTGTTTTCCTCTCCGGAAGGTTAAGGACGTGCCCGATTCGGCCGTCCGTTGAAATGATTGAGGATATTATTGAATGAACTCCTTGCCCAAATGATGCTCTTTGACTGCAACCGGTATACCAGTAAGAGCGGCTATTGGTTATCAGTTATCGGTTATCAGGACTGATCATCCCACCTAAAAACTGAATTCTGGTTTACCTTTAAAAAGGAAAATAGAGTTTAGTTTCACATTGTTGTGAAATAATTAAAGTGAATCTGAAGCTCAAAAAACAGAACGATTGAATAGATGAGTCAATATTGACCCGTGTTTAGAGATTTATGACATATGCTATTGAAATAATGTGCTAAACATTCAAAAGGACAGGTTTGCCCCATGTCGGGCCTTGAATGCTAATAAATGGGAATATCAAATAGCTTTTCCTTTTGAGTTCGTAGGATTTATGGTGGAATAATCATTGCTATTTGGCTTTATGCACAGTGAATTGTTGTTTAAAGATTAAGAATAAGATTAAGATTAAGATTAAGATTAAGATTAGGATTAAGATAAAGAAAACAATAAACAATCAATGGAGAACAGATGTCTGTCGTCATCGATCCTTATTCGGGACTGCAAATGGTAGAATTAAGCCACATTTGGGGGCATGGTGCCCCTTCGATGCCTGGTGATGATGATGTAGTGATGTTTCGCTCTGTGAAGCACGCCCAACACGGAGTGATGGCACAACGATTAAAGATGGTCATGCACACGGGTACTCACATGAATACTCCTCTGCACCTTATCCAAAAAGGAGCGGGAGCGGCGAACATTCCCTTGGATCATTTTTTTGGAAACGGTGTCATCTTGCATATTCCGAAGAAAAGATGGGATCTGGTTACGGCAAAGGATCTGGCTACCGCAAAGCCGGATCTAAAAAAGGGTGATATTGTGGTGATCGTAACCGACTGGCACCATAAGTATTCGGATAGCCTGGAATATTTTGGGGAATCCCCCGGTCTATCCCGAAAGGCGGCGGAATGGCTGGTTAAACAGGAATGCAAATTGGTTGCTGTGGACACCCCCCAGGTGGATCACCCACTGGCTACTTCGTTGGGTCCTCATCGTGGCGGACCTCTAATGAGCCGGTTAACGGCAAAATACCAGCAAGAAACCGGACTGGATCCAAAGCATGAGCATCCGGATTGGAACATAGCCCACAAGACAATCCTGACTGCGGGTATCCCCACCATTGAACAGGTAGGCGGTGATGTAGGGCGATTGTTAGGTAAACGAGCGACCTTTGTTGCAACACCCTGGAATTGGAAACAGGGTGATGCCTGCCAGGTTCGTTTTGTGGCTATGACAGATCCTTCCGGCAATTATCGATTGGAACCGGGACATTCCGAATAACAAAACCCTTAGGTACTTGATATGACGTTGCAAATTTATAATCTCAGTCAACCATGGGGACATCATATGCCGGAGTGGCCATCAACACCGGGTATCAATGTCCATGTTAAAAAGTTTCATGCTAAGGACGGTTATTACAAAAGTGAATTTGAAGGCATCATGCACCGTGGAACCCACATGGACGCTCCCTTACATGTAACAGAAAACACTCCGGATTTACTCGGTTATCCCTTGTGGCGGTTTTTCGGTACCGGTGTAGCGGTCTCTATTCCAAAAGGAAAATGGGAGGTCATCACTCCCGAAGACCTGGAGAATGCCAGGCCAAAAATCCGTGAGGGTGATATCGTAATGATCAATACCGGTATGCATACCAAGATGGCTGACACCGATGAATATTATGCTTATTCTCCCGGTATGTATAAGGAAGGAGCCCAGTGGCTGGTGGATAAAAAGATAAAGTTGGTCGGATACGATGTTCAGGCCAATGATCATCCCATGGCAACCAAGCTGGTGGACCATGGCCTGGGACCGACCCATCCGCATTTAATCGAGGAATATAAAGCGTATACCGGCCGTGATCCCAAAGAAGACTTTCCGGA
>JANQLH010000467.1 GCA_028280735.1 SAR324 cluster bacterium
AATTATGGGCACAGGCATGGGGGGTGGAATCGTAAAGAACGGCAAAATTTGGAGTGGTCGTCACGGAATTGCCGGAGAGTTCGGCCATACCTCTATCGACATCAATGGACGAGATTGCTGGTGCGGTGAAAAAGGCTGCCTGGAACGCTACATTTCAGGACCGGCAATAGAAGAACAATATCTGGAGAAGTCCGGACAAAAGCTGGGGCTTAAAGAAATTGTAAGGCGGTATGAACAAGAGGATGATGACATTGCCCAAAAAGTAATTGAGGAGTTTCTAATTTTTTTTGGCAGGGGGATAGCCAATGTAATTACTTCTTTTGATCCCGATCTGGTTGTGATTGGAGGCGGAGTTTCCAATATTCCGTATCTTTATACCAAGGGAGTCGACTATGTTTCCCGGCAGGTATTTAGTGATCATTTTACAACACCCATTGTTAAAAACCAGTTAGGCGATTCCAGTGGTATCTTTGGTGCGGCATTATTGGCAGGTTAATCAGGGTTACCTTATCTTTTTATCCATTTCCTGCATTAGCTGTGAGGCAGAATCGAATAATCGGCCGTGTCCTTCAGCTGAAGATGCTTGACTCGTAAAGCGCCTGCGATCCAGTTCATCCAGAAATTCAACAAGCTTGGAAACAATGTCCGGAGACAAATCACCTTTTGCTTCCAGGTTCTTTAAATCGACGGCCGTGACTTCACCTGCTCCCAGGTTCAATTTGTCTGCAACATATCCTCTTAAAGCCCGGGACAGCTCCAAGTAGAAAACATCCCCTTCTGATCCCAGCTGTTTCTTTGCTTGCTTCAGTCTTTTGAAACCAACACTTTTTGCAGTTTTAGCCCGGACCAGGGAGAGATCGTTTTGTAACTTCAGCTTCCGATTGCTGTAGACTAACGCAGCTATATACAGTCCGGGAGGGAAAAATAGCAATAATAGCCAACTCCAGTTCAGGGTTTGTGGTTCCAGCGCATCCTCAAACATGTAGTTGGCGAAAATTCCTTTACCTTCCCTGGTAAAAGATTGTACTTCCCGGCTAACAGGTCCACTGTGAACAATCACATCTTCCTTCTTGACCTTACCCGTGGCCAGGACTTTTAACGGTATCGGCTTGCTTTCTATGGTTTGATAGGTTTCCAGCAACGGATTGAAATAGGAAAACTTGATGGATGGAATACGGGTGATATGGTCGTGCCGGGGGCGGATGGTTTGTTTAAATAAAACACCATCAGGCTGAATATCGCCAGGCTGAAGATTGGTGCTGATTGAAAAATTCTCTCCAAATTCCTTGCTTTCTGTTAATAAAGGCGGCTCAATCACTTCATAACGTCCCTCGCCGGTGATCTTAATCGAAAGCTCCACAGGATCACCGACCTTTACCCTGGTATGCTCAATCGATGTGTTTATCTGAAACCTCCCGACAGCTCCAGTGAAATAAACAGGTCGGTTATCACTTGGTAGCGATTCAACAGATATTTGCAGAGGTTTGGAAGCGGCAAAGATTCTTTTTAGTTTTGGCGTTCGTATGACTCTTCCGAAAACGTCCCTTTTTAGTTCGGTTCCCTCGCGTATCATCGCTTTGACACTGGCCGCCGGAATTTTAAAAGGACCGGGATCAGGGGGGATAATGACAAAACTAGTCTGATAAACCGTAAATGCTTCTCCTTCCAGCGTTTCGGAACTTTTGATAAAAGGAACCTTAAATCTTTCCAGGTTTAAATTTATAGGCAAACCGGACCCGGTTTGCTCCTTCATGGTCAAAGCCAATTGTTCCTTCTGCCCCAACAAAGGGAATCTAAAACCATAATCCTCTACATCTTCCTGGATGAGCCACTTTAAAGTCACTGTAACAGGCTCTTGCCAGTAGTAGCTTTTCTTGTCCGTGTGAACTGACAATTTCATTTTGCTTTGTTGTCCGGGTTCTTTGACCAGTAAATTAAATCCATCTGATTTATAAGCCTTACCGTCGTAAACGACTTCAAACCCGGGGATTTTATAGGAACCGGTTTTTTCAGCGCTAACCCCGATGGTATAGACCAATCCGCTAAAGCTGGTAACTTTACCGTTCACAAAGAATGTCTGACTGGATCTGGCCGGACGCCCCATCACCCTGAAAACCAATCCGTCAATACCGGGGCTTATTAGTTCAACCTGGCTTTGGGTGCCGTCAATCTTCAGTTGTAAGGTAATCTCATCTCCTAAGAGCAATGTACTTGCGGAAGGTTGGAGTTCGATTTTTAATTCTGCAAAAGTGGGATAGGGATTTAAGAAGAGCAGAAATACAAGCAGGATTAGACTATCTAGGCGGATCTTCATATTTACAGGAATAGATTAAGTCGACGACTATAATAATTATTTGATTTCAGTCTCTGCCATCCGACAACAGTGTCTGGTTATACCCAGTAATTTGATATAAATAACCAAGTCTGGCAAGGGAAGGAAGGCTCCGGAAAAAGTGCTTTGCCCACTCATAACACGTGTAGAACAATTCTTTGATTGCTTGAACTGTTTAGCTCCTTTTATCTGGTCAAATTAAAAAGATAGGTGTAGGTTTTAGACTGATCAGTCAAAAAGGAAAACCTTCATAACGCTTCGTTCCAAATAAATTACCGGAAAAATGAATGTCCTTTTGCTCAGAATTGCTCAGCATCCTCTCATCCAGGTCTTGAGGAATCGAAACCTGATCATGTTGTGGATTGGGGAAGGATTTTCTGTGTTAGGTTCACAATTTTACCTGATCGCATTGCCCTGGCTTGTCCTGCAGGTTACAGGAGATACCTTTCAGATGGGAATTGTCCTGGCTTTGGCCGGGATCCCAAGAGCATTGTTCATGCTGGTTGGTGGTGCTTTTACAGATAAATTCGACCCTAAAGTTATGATGATAGCTTCCAACATCATCCGCATGACTGTGGGAATCTATCTTGCTTTTTTGGTTTACCACAACCAGGTCGAAAAGATTCTGCTATACCTGTTGTCGCTGATTTTCGGGCTGGCCGATGCTTTTCTTTACCCCGCTCAATCTGCAATCCTGCCCAAAATAGTAAAGCCTGAGTTTTTATTGGCCGGTAATTCCATTGTGCAAGGTACCGCTCAACTGAGTATTGCTGTTGGGCCTGCCCTGGCCGGAATCGTTATCGCGGTTTTTTCGCGAGAGTCTGCCAACAGTGCAGTGTTAAATGATGCAATGGACATGTTTGGTATTGCTGTCGCTTTTATGATAAACGCCTCAGCGTTTTTTATATCAATTTTGTTTTTTCTTACGATTCGATTAAGTAATCCCGCGAACAGCCCGGGAACATCGGAAAACCGGGGAATGCTTGGTTTGCTTTGGGAAGGAATACTCTATGTGATCGGTGACAAAACCTTGATTTATATGTTGTTTGTTGCTGCTTTCAATCATTTTCTGGTTGAGGGTCCCCTGTTCATAGGTGTGCCGGTGTTGTCAAACAGCCGGTTTACGCAAGGTGCGGCAGCATTTGGAATCATTATGTCCGGTTTGGGTGCAGGGATGTTGACTGGAATTGCGGTAGCAGGTCTGCTGCCGGCTTTGAACCCAAAACGCATGGGTGGGATTTTAATGAGCTTATTGAGCCTTTCAGGTCTTGGGTTGATCATACTTGGATTCATGAACAACACGTATTTGGCAGCTCTTGTTGTCATGTTGATGGGACTGGCGCAAGGATTTGTCATAGTTCAGTTTTCCACCTGGATGCAGCTTCGTGCACCTTCGCATTTGCTGGGAAGGGTGTTGAGTATGATGATGTTTGCCTCCGTGGGACTGGTTCCTGTTTCCCAGGCATTATGCGGACTGTTGATCAAATTCAGCGTAACAGGACTGTTCGTCGGTGCCGGAATCGTTGTGGTTGTGTTAAACCTGGTCATGTCGTTCCGTCGTGAGATAAGAAGGATGGGGCTTTACAGCGAACCGAAAAAACCCACAGGAATTGCTTAAAATCGTAAATCATGATGGGAAGCAGGTGCAGGTGATATTTTATAAAAAAAATATTGACGAAAAATAATAAGTTTTCTAAATTTAATACTTGATCTGACGATTGGGGTATAGCCAAGCGGTAAGGCAGAGGGTTTTGATCCCTTGATCCCAGGTTCGAATCCTGGTACCCCAGCCAATGATCAAAAGGTGGGCGGGAGTAGCTCAGTTGGCTAGAGCATCAGCCTTCCAAGCTGAGGGTCGCGAGTTCGAGTCTCGTTTCCCGCTCCATCCTAAAAGCTTCTGAAAGCCGATATTTATTAAGGTTTACGAACCTTAGAA
>JANQLH010000489.1 GCA_028280735.1 SAR324 cluster bacterium
TACCTACTGTACAACCAATAATATAAATAATATTCACTTCCCTTAAATTGCTTTCGGCAGATCTTCCCAGAATCAAAAGGATAATAAGTCCGGCGACCAGACCTAGTCCATGTACCAGGGTGGCTGTTTCCCAGAAACCGAATTTTTCTCCGGTTCTGGTTAAGAATACGTTTTGAGCGCTAATCAACGTCCCTGCTAACAACGCATAAAAAATACCTTGAATCATTTTTTGCTCCTGCGTGAATTGAAAAAAGCTTATTCAAACAAACTGATGGATAGCTTTTCAAGTTGGTTAAAATCCAATATTTTTATTTTTCCTCGATAACGATGGATGATTTTATCAGTCTCCATTTTATTGAGAACCCGGCTTAAATGCCGATAACTGGTTGCCAGGAGGTTAGCCAACTCTTCCAGACTGTTCACTCGAATTTCTTCTAATTGTATATTACGGTCTGGCTGGCTGACTGACCATAAATAGCTGGCTACCCTGTTTTCCAGGGGATAAACAAGATTTAACGACGAAATCTTGGAATAGGTATAAAGTTTGTGACTCAACTGTGTGATCACAAATCGTAAAAATTTGGGACAGTCATGCATGTGATGCCGAAGGTATCTCATGGGTACTGACAGGACCCTGGATTGTTCCAATGCCTCTACTGCGGCATTAGGCGTGTAATAACTTAAATATTCAAGGTCACCAATTGCATTTAAGGGCCGATAAAAACGAATCAGGATTTTTTTCCCATTTTCCTGAAAGGTATAAATTTTGAGCTTTCCCTCAACCAACAGATAAAAATGTTCAATTGGCTCGCCAATGTGCACAAGATGTTCTCCCCGAACCAGCGTCCTCAGTTTCATCAGCTTGATGAGGTCACGACTGAAGACCTCATCAAGCTGATAGCTTTTTATATACTTGGAAATACTCATGTCGATGTGGTGGCAGTTTGAAAGCAAACGATCTTGTTTTTTATGTATTTTATGTAAAGGGTTGGTATCGGAATAGGACATTTGTCATGTTTGGAGGATTTGATTATCAGGAAATATGCATTTCCAACTCTTAACCGCAGGTGTTTGTTTTCACGAACGGCTTAAAAAAGTTTCTAACGAATCGTTAAACCTTACGAAATTGCCATAACTCTGATTTTAATCCGTTAAGCTAAGAATAACATTTTCAACCATCGCTGCTATTGACCCCATGCAAAGGACCCTGGTAATCTTCAGTCTTACGAGTTACATATTGGAGGCATTTGTTTGATTAACGGAACGTGGTGAAAATCCACGACGGTCCCGCCGCTGTAACCGGAAATATATACCGGAACTTGAATGAAGGTCCACTGGTCGTTCTTAAGCGATTGGGAAGGCAGAGTCTGGTATTACCGGGAGTCAGAAGACGAATCAAACAGATTCACAAACGGAACTTGATGGTAAAAGGTTCTGACAGCATCGATCTGTCAGAACCTTTTTTTTTGTGCGGAGCACACAACAAAAGTTCAAGGCTGGGAAAAAGCAACATACCGGCTTTGAATGACCAAGGAGAATTTATGGAAAAGCTTCAACAAGCGATAGAGGCAATAAAAGAACCGGACAAGGAAGTATACAACGCAGCTCTGGAACGTTTATCCCAACAAGTCAGACCCGCGGGAAGTCTTGGGATACTTGAGTCGGTTTCGGCTCGACTGGCCGGAATCGCCGGCTCGATCGATGTAAATCTCGACAATAAAATCATTGTTACTTGTGCAGGAGACCATGGGGTTGTGGAGGAGGGAGTCAGTCTTTTCCCTCAGGAGGTGACACCTCAAATGGTTACGAACTTTGTCGAAGGTAGGACCTCAATTAATGTGCTGGCTGAGCATGCAGGAGCCAGGGTCATGGTGGCGGATTTAGGAGTTAATTTTGATTTTGAGCCATTGTTGCCGATCTTTCACAAAAAAATTCGCAAATCCACATCAAATTTTGTGAATGAACCTGCCATGAGCCGGGAAGAAGCGGTAAAAGCAGTTGAGGCGGGTATTGAGATTGTAGACGAACTAGTCGCTAACGGACCGGTTGATATGCTGGGAACCGGGGATATGGGAATCGGAAACACGACACCGTCGAGCGCAATCATCGCCGCTTTTTCAGGAATGGATGCAGAAAAATTAACCGGACGGGGAACCGGTATTGACGATGAAATGTTAAAGAACAAAATCGCTGTTATTAATAAAGCCCTTGCGCTTCATAAACCAAATCCAAACGATGCCCTGGACGTATTGGCCAAAGTTGGAGGGTTTGAGATTGGTGGGTTAGGCGGATTGGTCATCGGGGCTGCGAAACACGGTATTCCGGTTGTCTGTGATGGATTGATTTCAACTGCAGGGGCATTAATTGGGTGCGAGCTGGCTCCTGCCGCAAAACAATATCTGTTTGCCAGTCACAAGTCGGTGGAGGCAGGTCATGTCTTCATGCATCAGCGATTGGATCTACAACCCCTACTGGACCTCCAGTTCAGGCTGGGCGAAGGAACCGGTGCCGCGCTGGCTATGGAACTCCTGGATGCAGCCACAAGAATCCTGGCGGATATTAAAACCTTTGCAGAAGCAAATATTGAAAATGTACAGGAATAGTGGTTGGGTGCAAGTGTAATCGTAGGGCAGAAGCTTCGCATATCATGCGATGATTTTAAAGCTTTGTCATTCCAGTCTCGACTCTACGATCAGCGAGCTTGCTAGATGGATTGTAGGATGGGTAACTTGTTACCCATCAACTCTTTATATATTGCTTTTGATCACATTCCACCCGATGGGTAACGGAGTTACCCATCCTACGGATCTTGGAAAAAACATAGGTTTTTCTGGTATGACACAGTCTGAACGAGTTACCCATCATCTGGTATGCGGTGAGGATCAAAGAAAAAAACGGAGGGTCAGCCTCAAAGGACTACCTCCTATTCCCACTAATGAAGGACTCGGCCAGCAGAACATCCTGCTTGCTGCCTATAAACAAAGGAGTTCGCTGATGAAGTGACTGTGGTTCGACTTCTAACACAGGTCCGTGACCATCACTGGCATATCCTCCTGCCTGTTCTACAATCATTGCCATGGGATTCGCTTCAACCATCAGTCTTAACTTCCCTTTTGGTTTTTTTGGATCTTTGGTATCGGCCGGGTACATGAAAATCCCTCCTTTGAGGAGGTTCCGATGAAAATCAGCCACCAGACTACCAACATAGCGTGACGTGTAAGGACGTTTGGTCTCAGCGTCCATAGTTTTGAAATAATTGACTAAATCTCTTGTATTATTATCCCAGTAGGCATAGTTGCTTTCATTAACGCTGTAAATGTTTCCACGTTCCGGAATTTTTATGTCTTCATGCGAAAGCAAAAACTCACCAACACTTGGAATCAGGGTAAATCCGTGAACTCCCGTGCCGGTTGTATAAACCAGAATGGTACTGGATCCATAGACGAAATATCCTGCGGCAACCTGCCTGTATCCGGGTTGCAAAGCATCACTTAACTGATAGTCGACGTTACTACCACTGCTCTGTCTTTTCAAAATACTGAATATCGTTCCAATACTGACATTCACGTCTATGTTGGAAGATCCATCCAGCGGATCCATCAAGAGAATGTAATCACCTTTTGGGAAATTCGGAGGAATATCGATCAGGTCGGCATATTCTTCCGAAGCAATGCAACAGAGTTGTCCGACATGCTGCATCCTTTCGGTTATAATCCGGTGAGCAAAAATATCCAACTTTTGGACCTGCTCACCCTGAATGTTGACATCACCCGTAGCTCCCAAAATGTCGACGAGCCCCGCTTTGTTGACCTCCCGTGAAATGACCTTGGCCGCCACGATCAATTCACTGAGCAGATGGGTCAATGATCCCGTAGCCTGGGGATGAGATCGTTGTTGTTTAAGTAAGTGCTCGGTAATGGTGGTTCCGATTGCCTTTCTTGCCATCTTAACCTCCTGATGAGATGTTGTTTCAACCGAAAATCTGTCTTAAACCTTAAGATTAATCCGATTTCGAAAATCAGACAACGTGATTTATTCGGTTTCTCTTCGTCACACAAAGGTCTGGTCAGACAAAAGCTGCTCGGTTACACTCGTTTAGTTCTTTTCGTGAATAAACCTGCTGAATACTAATTCAAGAGTGATTGGAAAATATGACTAGTCAAAGAAAAACCATTTGCCCCCTGGACTGCCCTGATGCCTGCGGTCTTATAGCCACCATAGAAAATGGAAAACTATCCAAACTCACGGGTGATCCCGATAATAAGGTTACAAAAGGATTTATCTGTCGAAAAATGAGACGATACCCGGAACGGGTTGAATCTGATCAACGAATACTATACCCCTTGCTCAGAACAGGGCCCAAAGGATCAGGCTCCTTTGAGCGGATCAGCTGGGATGAAGCCTGGACAATTTTGGTGGATAACCTTTCTTCCATCCAAAGGGAACAAGGAGGAGAGGCCCTGATGCCCTATTCGTATGCAGGAAATATGGGACATGTGGCTCAAACTGCCGGAATGCCATTCTTCAATAAATTTGGTGCCAGTCGTCAGGGAAGAACCATCTGTTCAGCTACGGCAAAAGCAGGATGGAAGGCTCACATGGGTGCCTGCCCGGGAGCAGATCCCGAAAAAGCGGCAGATGCCAGTCTTGTCGTAGTGTGGGGGATCAACGTCAAAGTCACGAATGTTCATTTCTGGCCCATGATTCAACAATGCCGTAAAAAAGGCGGAAAATTGCTGGTGATCGATCCCTACAAAAATATTACCGCCAAAGCAGCAGATGATTATTACCCTGTAAAACCCGGCGGAGACGCGGCTTTGGCCTTGGGTGCCCTTAAAGTGATTGTTGAAAGGGAAAAACACAATAAAACGTTTATCAAGCAAAAAACCGAAGGTTTTGAAGACCTTGAAAAATATCTGCGCGGGATCACCTGGCCCGGGATCGAGAAAGAATCGGGGCTTAGTAAAGCTCGAATAACCGATCTAGCGAATTGGTTGATTGCTAATCCACGAACTTTTGTGCGGATTGGTATCGGGCTTTCCAGAAACTCCCGGGGAGGCATGGCAGTGCGTGCGATAACCTGCCTGGGTCTCGCATTGGGGCTAATGGAAAACAAGGATGGAACCGGCATGCTGTTATCCAGCGGGGCCTTTCAAACCAATGATGAACCTCTGGAACATCCATCGTTATCCAAAAAAGAAACCCGTATCATCAATATGGTTCAGCTGGGTGATGCCTTGACCACCCTTACGCCAAAAATTCATGGCCTGTTTGTATTTAACAGTAATCCCCTTAGCGTAGCACCCGATTCTTCTAAAGTAAAAGAAGGTTTGGCCAGGGAAGACCTATTTACCGTTGTCCACGAACAACTAATGACACCGACAGCCAAATACGCAGATTTGGTTTTGCCTGCGACCACCTCTTTCGAGAATAAAGATGTTTACTCTACCTATGGTTTTTTCCAGTTAGGGATCACTGAACCTGTGATTGATAATAAGGGCGAAGCCATTGACAACTTTACCCTGTTTCAAACCCTGGCTGCTAAAATGGGTTATACGGAACCGGCCTTTCACGAAACCTTTGACGAACGATTGCAGAACTACCTGTCGACTGTTGGCGGGATTCCTGAAACTGTGGATGTAAGATCCCTTAAACCCGGCGATTATGTAGAATCAATCAACAAAAATGCGGTGTTCGATCAAGGCGAATACTTACCTTTTCGATTTGTTTCCGCTAACCTGGCTTCTGATCAATCCGCCATACCCTGCCTGGGTGATCTTTATGAAAATGATGATTCGACACTGTTGGCAGAGTTTCCCTTGCAATTAATAACTCCGCCAAATGCTAGTTATTTAAACAGCACTTTCGGAGAAATGCATAAAGAAGATCCGGGAATCCTGTTAATCCATCCTGATGATGCAACCCATCGCAACATTGGGAATGGTGACATGGTGAAAGTCTTCAATCGGCGCGGGTACATCAACCGAAAGGCAAAGGTTACCGAGGATACCCAGCCGGGATTGCTGGTGGCGGAAGGAATTAATTGGGAGAATCCTGAAAAGCGGATTTACGGGGTCAATGAATTGACATCACAGGCCACCGCAGATCTGGCAGGAGGCGGAACCTTCCATGAATCACTGGTTGAGGTTTGCTTACTGTCGTAAACGGGCAAAGGGATTAAATCATAACATTAAAAAAGGGGAGGAAAACATGACTGAAGCTTCACAACGGGCACTTGAAGGACTAAGAGATCTGACAATGATCAAGTGGTATGTAATCCCACTCCTGGCTATCATATTCTATATCTATACTATCGAGATTAAAAAAGCCCGGCAAAGCGGTAATTGGGACGCTGTTTTTGCCGGTGCGACTATTTTAGGTATGGATTTTATCAACGAAACCTGGAACGGGCTTGTTTTTCACTTCACTCAAAGATCAGCCTTTTGGACTACACCGGGCGATACAGGTTTAAGGATTATGATGGGATGGAACATTGAAATCTTGTTCATGTTTTCCATTCTTGGGATTATCTACTACCATTCACTGTTGGATCACAAGGAACAAAAGATCCTGGGTATTCCTAATCGCTGGGCGATTGGAATAGGTTATGCCGCTTTCTGCGTCTTTGTGGAAGTTTTATTGAATATGGGCGGTCACCTGGTCTGGGAATATCCCTTCTGGTATCGTTCATTCGGTGGTGTGTGGCTGATTTTTTTGTTTGGCTATTTTCATTTTTTCGTGGCGGCCCTGTTGGTTATCGGCCTGAAATCGATGAGGAATAAGATAAAAGCAGTCAGTATTATCTGGGCCATTCCCATTGTGGTGAATGTGATCACCTTCGGATTTTTGGGCTACAACTATTAAACATTGTGGGCGTCTGCTGCGGAGGCTGGGGAAACATCGTTTTGGAAGTTCGGGTTGAGGATCGCGATTAGTGCAGCTAAAGAAGCCGGTTTTTGATCATTGCTATTCTTAAAGAATCACCTTAAGTTCAATAGATTGAACTAATTCGACCGATTGAACCAAAACCGGCATTGTATTGATCAGATTATGACACCTGTCCAATTCGGAATCCGCATTGTCATCGTTACCCTGAGTCGTCTGCTGTTGAACACGTCCAGAAGGTTTATCTACACTTTTGCTCCTGCCTTGAGCAGATTTTTGGGGGTCCCCCTGACTTCCATCACATCGCTCATTGCAATCAACCAGGGAACCTCGGTTCTTGGGGTTGTATTGGCTCCTCTCGGAGATCGGTTTGGATACAAATTGTTGATGCTGGGAGGACTGGCCTCCCTCACAGCGGGTATGTTTGCAGCAGGAATATTGCCAATCTATGCAACTCTTGTATTTACAGTGATTGTCGCCGGACTGGGTAAAACGATATTCGATCCCGCTATTCAGGCTTATGTTGGTGTCAGGGTACCTTTTGAAAGAAGAGGTTTGGTGATAGGTATTCTGGAGCTCTCCTGGGCAGGCAGCACTATTGTTGGAATTCCCTTGGCCGGCCTACTGATTGAAAAGGCAGGCTGGCAATATACCTTTATTGTCTTTGGGGCTTTATCCCTGCTGTTTTTTATCTTTATTCTGGTGATTGTTCCCTGGGACAAAGGAATCGATACCCCGGACAGTTCACAGTTAAAAATGCTCCAGCTCTGGAAAAACCTGCTTAAAAACAGGGCTGCCCGGGGAGCATTGATTTTTTCCTTCTTTATCGGCATAGCCAACGATAATATTTTTGTCATCTACGCTTCCTGGCTGGAGGATTCCTTTGCTTTAAGCATCGTCGCTTTAGGTATTGGCACAAGCGTAATTGGCTTGTCTGAAATTACAGGAGAAGTCGGTACAGCGCTTTTTGCAGATAAAATAGGTCTGAAAAAGGCAGTCATTGTTGGTGCGATTGGTTCAATTATCAGCTTTATTTTGTTGCCTTTTTTTGACGGCAGTTTGTTCTCAGCATTGATCGCCCTGTTTTTTATCTTTCTAACCTTCGAATTTACCGTTGTGTGCACCTTAAGCCTTGGAACGGAGCTTAGTATCGATTCAAGAGCAACAATGATGTCCGGTATATTCGCTTCGGCCGGTATTGGAAGAATGATCGGGGCCATTATCGGTGGACATGTCTGGGTAAAAGGCGGGTTGTGGGCTATAGGTTCTGTGTCGGCGGGATGTACTTTCCTTGGGCTGATCGGCCTGATTTGGGGACTGAAAGGGTGGAAAGCCTGATCCCGGGCTTATCTCGCTGTTAAAAGGTGATCGCCTTTGTCTTTGAGTGGTTTTTTCCCGGCGATTTTTGCAATCAATCTGTTGGGTTTGGCGTAGCGATCAGGGATTTTTGTGAACAGGATACCATCCGTCCGGCATCTGACTTTTTTTACCCTCTCCGATGAGCTTTTTGCAATAGGGTTGATGATTTCTGCAATGACATCCCCTTTATTAACCGATTCACCGATCTGTTTAGTGAAGATCACGACTCCGGCGGTGGTTGTTTTGACATGTTCCACTGCTGCTAACGGAGTGGCTGCTCTTGGCACTCTTGGTAATGCAGGAGCTTTGCCCTTGATATAACCACGTCGTACCATGAAATGGTAAATATTCTTGGCGTCTTTGCTTCCATTTTCATGGCTGACATCCCGGCCACCTCTTAACTCAACGGTAGCTGAAAGACAGCCGTTGGGAATGGGGTAATCGGGAAACCTTTCTGCCAGTTCCCACCAGATTTTACTGCAGGCTTCATCAAACGGGTCACCACCCGATTTTTTTGCCAGCAGGGTAACCTTTGACCCCATTTGAGCGACCAGGTCCGAGGCATCAGGCCATAAAGGGGTTCCCATATAAATATGAAGGCAAGCTTCATAATCACAATGCAGATCCAGGCAAATATCGGCGTCAGCAGCCAGGGTTAGGAGTGTTTTTTTTAGGAAATCCCCCTCATCGGCGGTGTCAATTTTATTCAAACAGGCCAGCTGCGCTCGGCGGATTAATTCCAGGTTCTTTTTTGAGGACTGCTGTAATTTGGTTTTGATTTTGGACGCTACCTTGTCTGTAAGATCCGGGTAAGCGCGATTGAAATTAACACCGTTAAATTGCTCAAATCTGCCCTGAATTCTGTTGTTTTCCCACTGGCTGAGTCCGATAGGATTGGCCACCGGAACCAGTACAATCTGTTGATTTATTTTGCCTGCTTTGTCTGCCTGATCTAGCAGTTTCAGCAGGTAATGCATCACGACAAATCCCGGTGGTTCATCAGCGTGCAGTCCGGCCTGGATGTATACTTTTTTATTTGAAACAGGCTTTCCGTAGCGAATCACCGCTATTTTCCGGTCATTCCCCAGTGAGGAGGAAGGTATGGTGATTTCTTCTATCGTTTTGGTCATAGGCATGGCGTCAAATCTTGAACGGGTCGATCGATTTCGATGATGGCGCAAGTTAATTTATTTTTAACCCTTTTGTAATTTCGGACCATGATCCGTTCGTTGCAAATGAGCATAAATTCTTTTTTCCACCTTTTTAAAACTCCACACGATGGTAAATGTGATGGCCAGGTAAAAAACGCCGGCTGTGATGTAGGCCTCATAGGGCGCGTAAAATCGGGCATTTATTATCCCACCTGCTCCGGTTATATCCAGCAGCGTTATCACACTCGCAAGAGCACTGCCATGAAGCATGAAAATGACTTCGTTGCCGTAAGCAGGAAAGGCCCTTCTCAATGAACTTGGAAGCACAATCCGTCTCATTCTTTTAAAATATGACATACCAACTGATTTCGCGGCTTCAATTTCTCCATAAGGAGTTGATTCGATTGCACCACGAATGATTTCGATTGTATAGGCGCAGGTGTTCAGGGTGAATGATAATAAAGCACAGAAATAGGCTTTCTGGAAAAATGCCCACAGAAATGATTCTTTAAGCCAGTCAAACTGTCCTAAACCGTAATAGATGATATACATTTGGACAATTAAGGGTGTGCCTCTAAATACATATACAAAGAAACGTATCGGCGAATTGATCAGAACATTTTTAGAGGTCCTTAGAACGGCGAGAGGTATTGCCAAGAATAGTCCAATTAAAAGCGAAATACCCGTTAGCTGTATGGTAAGAAAAAACCCGTCGACATAGTAAGCAAGGCCGCAATTTGATTGTTTGCAAAACTCAATAAAGCCGTCCGATTGGCTGCAATTCAAAATACATTGCAAACAGTTCTTGAAAATGATTGAGAAATCCATGTTTACACCCTCCTTTCCCCGAGACTGTATCTTTTTTCAGCCCAGGCCAGCACATAGGATGATATGGTAGTGAAGACCAGATAGTTACAGGCAACAAGTATATAGAAGGTAAACGGTTGTCGAGTTGCTTTTGCTGCCAAGTCTGCCTTTCGCACCATATCGTCTAAACCGATAATCGAAACGATTGCCGTGGCCTTTATCATTACCAACCAATTGTTGCCAAAACTGGGAAGGGCGTACCGCACCATTTGGGGTAAAAGAATTCTGTGAAAGACTTGAAACCTGCTCATGCCATAGCATGCTCCCGCTTCCAATTGCCCTTTACTCACGGCCATGATGGCACCGCGGAAGGTTTCTGCCATGTAAGCACCAAAAATAAAACCAATGGTGGCAACACCGGCTATGAACGGATTGATGTCAATGTATTTTTCATATCCCAGAGAAAAAGCCAGGTTGTTTACAAGCATCTGCCCACCCCAAAAAATCAGCAGCATCAGCACGAGATCTGGAATTCCCCTGATGATGGTGGTGTAGGTCAATGTTATAAATCTTAGCGGTTTCGAGTTTGAGAGTTTTCCCAAGGCTCCCAGCATACCAAGGATAACAGCTACCAGCAATGAACTTAACGCCAGATTCAACGTTATCCAGGTGCCTTCCATGATGCTGTCAAAATAACCGTGTAGCGTGAACATAGATTTTCTCAATCAAAAAAGGCCGGTCTCTTGGCCGGCCTTTTGAGTTTTTTGAAACTGGGTCAATTCAAGATTTTTATGGAGGGTCTTACTCCCCGTAAACATCAATATCAAAATACTTATCCTGGATTTTTTTGTAAGTTCCGTTAGCGCGGATTCCTACGATTGCCTTGTTAAACATTTCAACCAAATCCTGGTTACGTTTGTTGATGGCAATTCCGGCGCCACTCCCAAACCACTTGGGTTCATCATAGGCAGGGCCGATAAACTGATACTTTTCGTTTCCTTTCAGTTTTAAAAACCCGTCTGAAATTGACAAGGCATCAGCAAACAACAAATCGAGTCGACCCGATTTCATGTCCAGATACACTTCGTCTTGGGATCCGTAGCGAACGATTTCAGCTTTTTTGCCCCAGAAATTGGATGCGTATCGATCCTGAATAGTTTCTCGTTGAACACCGATCTTCAATTTTCCGATGTCACCCATGATAACGCGAGTAACGAAGCTTTCATGGCCAGCTAGCCTGGTTGGTGAATTCATGTATTTGTTGGTAAAGGCGACTTTTTTCTTCCTCTCTTCCGTGATCGACATTTGAGCGATACTGGCATCGTATTTTCTTGCTAACAACCCGGGGATAGTTCCTTCCCAGGCTTGTGCCTGCCAGGTACACTTAACTTTCAGATAATCACACAAAGCATTACCTATATCGATATCAAATCCAACCAAATTTCCGTCTTTATCCATCGAGTTAAAAGGCGGGAATGCACCTTCAGAGGACATTCTTATTGTTTTCCAGTCTTTGGCGTAAGCTGCACCTGTCAGGGCAAAAACTAGTGCGATAAGGATTAAACTGATCCTTTTCATGACTCTCTCCTTAAAAATTATTGGGGATTAAACATTAAACCAACACGTGTTTTAATTAAAGCACCAACCGAGAAACAGTTCCGCATTTGTTGCAACAATCAAGTTTCATAACTACTCGCAAGAAATTGACGGAATCGTTCCGATTTCGGGTTTTCGAAAATCTCGGATGGTGGTCCTTCTTCCTCAATTACACCTTCGTTGAGGAAAATGGTTTTGCATGAGACCTCCCTGGCAAAACCAATCTCATGAGTGACCACAATCATGGTTCTGCCTTCTTCAGCCAGATCACGCATGACTTTTAACACTTCACCTACCAATTCCGGATCAAGAGCGGACGTGGGTTCGTCAAAAAGCAAAGCTTCCGGTTCCATAGCCAGGGCCCTGGCAATTGCCGCACGCTGTTGCTGTCCGCCGGAAAGATGGGACGGATAGGCATCTTTTTTATCGTAAATTCCAACTTTTTCAAGATAGAATTTGGCCTTTTCCCTTGCATCCTGTTTAGACATCTTAAGCACGTGAACCGGCGCTTCAATCACATTATCCAGAATGGTCATATGAGACCAGAGATTGAATTGTTGAAAAATCATTGAAAGCTTGGTCCGAATGCGCTCAACCTGTTTGATACTGCGGGGCACCACTTCACCATTACGTTTTCTTTTTAAGGGGATTTCTTCTCCTCCCACTATGATTTTGCCTTGATCCGGTACGTCCAGGAAGGTAATACAGCGAAGAATGGTGCTTTTGCCTGAACCACTTGAACCCAGCATGGAAACCACATCACCCTTGTTGGCAGTAAGTGAGACCCCTTTTAACACTTCAAGATTACCAAAACTTTTGTGAAGGTTTTCTACGGAAAGCGCGCTACTCATTGAATGCCTTGACAGTGTAGGTAGTTATAAAATCAATCACAACCATCGATTGAGGTTAGAATTACACCCTTTTTGATAAAAACAATCTGTGATTATTGTCAACCGAATTATCTGATCCCGTGGTTCATACTAAACTGCTATTCTTAGACTCAAGGGTCAATTTGGGTCATTGGGAAGAGGAATGATCGGATTAAAAATCAAAGCCCTATTGCAAACCTTCATTAACCTCGGGTAGATTCAAATGATAAATTAGGGACTTACATCAATTATGTTTATACAATGAATAGAGCAATGTTGGTGATGGATCATAAGCCCATAGACAGATACTATAAAAGAAATGTGTTAGGTATATCCGCCGCGGAGTTTACATGGGGCCTTGGCATTCCCGTGGTTATGGAATCTACCTTTCTGCAGCTGTTTATTAAAAGCCTGGGCGGTTCAACATTTGCGATCGGTTTGATTCCGACACTTTTTTTTGTGAGCAGTTCGATCTTTGCTCTTTTTTCCAGTTACCTGACCTATGGAATGCAATTCAAACGCACTGCGGTTACGGTTTTACATTTGATTTCCGGATTGTCTCTACTGGTTTTTGGTGCTTTTTTATACTTTTTTGGCCAGGTCAACTATGTACTATTGGTCTTTTTCGTATCCTACAGTGTATTTAGTCTGAGCCTTGGGATGACGTTACCGGTGTGGCTGAATTACCTGGTTGAGATATTGTCCGAAGAAAAATCGGTGTCCGGCATTGCTTTTATGCTCATTGCCCAGAATTGCGCCAAATTAATTGGTGCTCTTGTTATTGTGAAAGTGGTTGCCGACTACGGCTTTTCTATCAGCTCTTCAGCTGTGATTTTCATCATTGTGGGAGCTTTGTTTTCGCTAGGTTCGCTTTTTTTTCTGGTCACTAAGGAGCTACCAAACAAGGAGCAGGGACCTAACGGTTTTGGCCCTTCTTTTATTGGTCATACTCTTGATTCGATTCGACACATGATCAACAATCGAAATTTCCTGAAGTTTTTGATAGGAGATTTTGATTTTTTTGTTGTCGTCACAGTCATCTCATTTTATGCAGATTATGCAACAACCCATTGCAGTATTGAACCGGCAGTTGCAGCCGGTCTCTTTGTCGCTTGTATCTATTCCGGTGCAATAATTTCAAATTTTGTCCTTGGCACCCTTGGCTGGTTTAATCTCAAGCAAAAATACATTTTTGCCAAATGCCTTTCGACCACGGCTATCGTTTTGCTGATTATATTCTGTAACCAGTGGGCCTTCTTTGTGGCGAGTGCCTTATTAGGCATGGCACGAGGAAGCAGGATGGTGTCTATGGCACCGGCTACCAAAAGGCTTTCCGGTTTGCCGGATTCAACCAGTTATTTTGCCATCGCCCCACTAATGACTTTGCCATTTGCTTCCGGACTACCCATTGCTGCCGGAATATTCCTGGATAGATTCACTCATTTGGGCGGAGATTCCTACCGAATGGTTTTTGCGCTGTGTGGGTTGATCATCGCAATCACATTTATATTCATAGTAAAAACCGATTTTGACCCAAAAGAGGTTACAAAGGGTTCGAAGTGAATTTAGGTTTTGCAGGTGTCGGTGTTTTTAGCAGAACACTTCAGTGAATATTCCCCTTCCTTAGTGATCCGGGAATTTCTATTGCACATAAAGTCTAAAGTTTATATTATGAAGTGTAAACTTAACATTTAAGGAGGTGAAAAATGCAAGCAACTGCTAAAGATCTTAGATTCTATACCAAAGAACTGCTAGCCACAGTGGGTAGGGGAGAAGAAGTGATAATTACTTTCAGAGGTAAACCTTGCGCAAAGCTGATACCAATAAAGGAGGAAGAATCAGATGCCATTCAGCCTAATGGTCTATTTGGTATGTGGAAAGACAATGCAGAAGTTGAGGATGTTAATAAATACATGAGAGCCATTAGAAAAGGTCGATTTGATGTTGATTGATACGGATGTACTGATTTGGTATATGAAAGGTAATTTCAAGGCTCTAGATGAAATTGAGAAAAATAAGAACTTTTCGATTTCTGTGGTAACATACATGGAGCTTGTTCAAGGGATGAAAAATAAAAATGAATTAAATGAACTTCGAAAAGCCTTAAAATCCTGGAATACAAAAATTATTTACATTTCTGAGGAAATTTCAAGTAAAGCAATGTTTTATGTTGAACAGCACTATTTAAGTCATTCGGTGAAAATAGCAGATGCATTGGTTGGGGCAACTGCTATTGCATATGGCTATCCATTACTTACAGGTAATGACAAACACTACAAAGTCATTAAGGAAATATCGTTAAAGAAATTCCGGCCGTAGATAAAATCATCGTGTAACAAATTGCGATAGAAAGGTGTGGTGTTGAGGCTGGAGAATAAGTACAAGTTGAAATTCGAAGTAAAAAAGGGCGCTTGTACTCATCTAGTGAGTAATGCTCGCGTTAGCATCAGATTCACTCGAAATAACTGAACTCATTTCATATAATCAGTCTTTGCTTCTAAAAGATCAGTTTTTAGAAGCGATAAGTTTTGTTTCCCACGGTCAGTCAGATTGATGGGCAACGAGCTGCCCATCCTGCATCTTTCACCCGGAATGCTCACTCATGGGTGATATTAAATCAATCCGTTTCTATTTTGGCCAATGCCTCTTTCTGGGGTTCAGAGAGATCAACCTCAAGTTGCAGATTTGAGTGTTCCGAACCGATGGCAACCGGTCGCTTTCCATTTGTTTTAAATGTCAGGTATTGAACAGCGGACAGTCTGTCTTCACCTATTTGTGCAGAATCAAAGGACGCATAGACTTTCTCTCCGTCAGTCAGCGTTAAATAGAGTTTTTCCGGCAAACCTAATAATTCCTTCAACTTCACGTCTCTTTCTCCCGGCTCATCAATTTCAATCAGGAGTGTGCAGCCCAATTCTCCGGGGCCTCCCAGTAATTTGTTGTAGGTATCAATTTCATGCTGAATAGCAGCTTCTTTAACGATTTTTTCTATCCGCATCATTTCCTGGACCTGATAGCGAACAGTCTCTTTGGTCTCAAAAAGAAAGGTTAAATTTTCTCCAAGATGAACACGTAAAGGCACCTTAAGCTCAATAATCTCGGCCCGGATATTTTCACGTTGTTCTTCATAAGTTACGTAGTCTAAAATCTCTTTTCTGGTTACCTGTTTCATTTCTGACCTGTTTGTTTTTGTTATCTGAATCAGTCTTTTTTAAAGCTTTCACCTCGGTAACACCTGGCCAGGATTGAGATCGGATGAAGTGGTTTGGTTCCGGTAAATTGCTTGAACTGAACGGCAGCCAGCGGACAATCGGTTGCCCAGGTGTCTCCGCCGGCTTGTTTCATGCCATCAAACGCCTTTTGACCGATCCGTCCGGAATCTTCAAATGTCTCTGTCTTCATGGCATAAGTTCCGTTATGACCGCAACATTCCATGACCGGCTTTACTGTGACATCCGGTAGCTGTTTCATTAACTCCCTACCGCGAAATCCAATCCCCAGGGCTCTCAAATGGCAGGAAACATGGTAGGAAATCACATCCCCGGGGCTGGACTTGAAATCGGTGTTAAACCGGTCTTCTTTGCGAATGGACCATAAAAAATGAGAAGGTTCAGTAATAGCTTCCGATAGCTTCCGTGCCCGGTCCTTATCGTTTCCTTCCAGCAGTTCGGTATATTCGCGCTTCATCATCATGGAACAGGTAGGGTTGATGGGGATGATTTTTGCGCCTCTTTCCACATAGGGAAGCATCAGGTTTAAATTGTGGTGGGCATTGGTTCTCAAGGTGTCCAAATCACCTATTTCCCAAGCCGGCATTCCGCAACATTTTAGACCTTTCAAACAGGTATATTTCACCTGGTTATGTTCCAGCACCTCTACCAGGTCTTCACCGATATCCGGTTCGTTGTTGTCGACATAACAGGTTTGAAAGATTACTGCCTCCACGTCTGTATCTGCCTTAATCCAGTTATTACGAACAGCTGTTTTTTCAAACGTTCTGGATGCAAAATCCGGTAACAGTTTTTTTCTATGGATTCCCGTCAGTTTCTCCAACAACCAGCGGTGTGGAGGGAATCTGTTCATCAGGTTGGCCAAACCAAAACTGGAACGAGCTAAAATGCCAAGGCTGGTAATGTTGGTTAAAATAAGCTCCCGCAATGTCTTTCGTCGTGATTTTAAGCTGATAGCCTGGTATCGATGTATCAACTTGGGAAAATCAAGATGGAACTCATGTCCTTCTTTCGGGGTATAGGGACACTGGACTTCGCATAGTTTGCATTGAAAACAGGCATCGGCGACGTTTTTAACTTCAGTTTTAGACATCTGGGTAACATCGTCGTCGTATTTATCAATGGCATCAAACATAATGGGAAAGGAATCGCAATATTTGAAACACATTCGACAACTGTGACAAAGAGCGAAAGCCCGCGTAATCTCCTTGTCAAGAGCTTTTTCATCCCAGTAAAGGTCATCTGAAGTGTCATAAGACAATCCATCGGAAGGGGCATATGAAACTATCTGTTTTTCTGATGACATTGGTTTTCCTGAATAATTGTTGTTGGTGAAAAAAACTTACTATTGGCGAATAATTTTTATTGGTTGGATTCTGACTGTTTCTTTTCAATCGTGCTTGTACTTGCAGACTTGCTTGGGCCAAGAGCATAAAAGGCCTTATTGGCCCTTTAAATCGGATCTGGTTCAATGCAGTTTGATGAATACATCGCACCGGGACAATCCTATTCCGATCGTGAGATGCGAAACTTGCAGCTTCGAAAGAATATTTCCCGGCGGCTCTGAAGAATACTTCAATCTTGCTGCCTGTCTCGCGATTCGGTGTTCAGGGTGATAACTAATGTCCGGTCTGCAATGTAAAGTTGCTTTGAGCTGGAACCGGGGACTTGTACTTTGTCACGCTGAATTGCAAGGTTTACGGCGAGAACCTGTTTTCAGCGAAGCGACAAGCTTCCGTTGACACAACATTAGTCTCAATTCTCACAATTCAGCGACATTGGGTGATACCGGATCATCAATCTGCATTTGTTTGAATGCACTAGGCAATTGAATCCAACAGACTCTGGAACCTTCCTGCATGAGATTTTTCTGCCTTGGCCAGTGTTTCAAACCAGTCGGCAATTTCGGAAAAACCCTCTTCTCTGGCTGTCTTTGCCATACCGGGGTACATATCTGTGTATTCGTGCGTTTCACCGGCAACAGCCGCTTTCAGATTTTGCTCGGTATCACCAATAGGAAGATCTGTTGCGGGATCACCAACGGGTTTTATGTAATCCAGGTGGCCATGAGCATGTCCGGTTTCACCTTCTGCAGTCTCCCTGAAATTGGATGCGATTTCAGGATATCCTTCCACGTCCGCAATCTTGGCAAAATAGAGATATCTGCGGTTCGCCTGGGATTCACCGGAAAAAGCATCTTTCAAGTTTTGAAGAGTTTTCGAATCTTTCAGTTCAGCCATGTCTACTCCTTTTCATTTAAAGAATGGTTAAGAGGGGATTGAGTTGAACAATTGAAAAAGAACCGCCAGAAAGCATTTCTATAGGACAGCCACATCTTTTCACTACTGTCAAAAATAGTCAAGTATCTGAAAAACTGACCGATTTAAGGTTCTATCACATGTAACTGACGGGGTGAAAAAAACGAAAGCTTGTTTATTGTCAATAATCGTTATTTAAGGAAAACCATTATTATCTAAACGCCAAATTTTTTTATTTTTTTTGACATTCCGGACAAATGCCATAGAAGTCCAATCGATGATTGGTAACCTTGAACCCGGTTTCCCGGATAATCTCTTTCTGCAAGTGGTTGACTGAATCGAGTTCCGGATCGATGATCTTTTTGCATTCGGTACAAATCAAGTGAGGGTGAGGCACGGGTTTCTTGCCGTCATAACGATTACTGTCATGACTGAACTCCAGTTCCAGGACTTCTCCCATCTCTTTTGCCAAGGTAATTGTTTTATAAATAGTTGCGAGACTGGTCGAAGGAAAATCTTTCTTGATTTCGTCAAAAATCATTTCAGCACTGGGATGGCCGTTACTGGCAGCAAGAATTCTCAATATCGCCAAACGTTGTGGAGTCATCCGATGATCTCGTTGTCTTAGCGCTTCAACCATCTCTTCAAAGCGATCAGTGGAGTAACTCATGGTTAGTTAGTGATAGTGATTTTTTATTGATAATCATTATTAGCAAGGGTAGTTGTTTATGAAAAACGAGTCAAATAAATTCAAACTAATCATTGAAAACCGGTCTCTGAGGCCTCATAGATACTGGCCGGCTTTTTTCCTTTATATTTTTTTAGGATCGATTTGTAACCTTCATGATCAAACGGTTTGTGCTCCACCATCACGTCGTACATGAAATGAGCGAGAATGCAGCCGACCAGGTGAATCGATTCATGTCTGTCAATCTTTTTTTCAAGCATGGAATTAAAAAACTGGTATGCTTCAACGGGATCTTTATCTCTTACCTGGTTTTCGACTGCGGCATGAATAGTCATGTGCAGAAAAGGATACTCTTCGGAAGCAGCTGCCTCATCCGATTTTTCCTTATTGACGTAAGCCGTGAATTCATCTCCGTATTCTTCTTCGTGATCGATCATGATTTGGGCCAGTTGTTTTTCCTCTTCACTCAATTGATCGGTTTTCCCGGATTTTGCCACTTTCCACAGCTTGATCATTACGTGTTCGGGTTCAGTCTGCCGGGAATCACCTTTTTGATTGTCCATCTGCTTTACTCCTGGTTAAACATTCCTGTGATACGACTCTAAAACAGTTGTTATTGTATGCGACCATTCCCAAAATTGCACTGACGAAGTTTTGTCTGAAATGACCTTAAAAATGTCGTTTCTGACTCTGGCACTTTTGAATCCTGTCCACTAAGGTTAACTCACATTGGAACTTTTTAATTAAGAGCATGGATTTGAATTGTTTGCAGCTTGTAGGATGGGTAACTTGTTACCCATCAACACTGTGGTTAAATGATAGTTGTCTGACTATTGGTCGAATTGATGGGCAACGAGTTGCCCATCCTACATTTGACTCACAATTCTGTTGGAATTTGCGAGGTGAATCCAACAAAACAACCAAAAGGGGGAGAAATCATGGATGACTGGTTGAAAACTGCTTGTGTGCTTTGTGCCCAAAACTGCGGTTTGAAGGTTCGGGTTGAAGGCAACAAAATTGTAAAAGTAAGGGGCGATAAGGATAATCCTCGTAGCGTGGGATATGTCTGCAGAAAAGGGACTAAGATTCCATATTACCAGCATCACAACCAGCGACTGACCCATCCTTTAAAGAGGGTTAATGGTGAATTCATTGAGATTAGCTGGGATCAGGCTATTTCTGAGATAGCGGAAAAGATGCAAAAGGGGTTGGATCAATACGGACCAAGATCATTCGCCTTGATGGGATGCGGAGGGCAAGGCTCCCATACGGAAGGAGCCTTTGGAACCACGCTGTTTAGAAACCTGGGATCTCATTATCACTATAATGCTGTGGCACAGGAGTTGACAGGCTTTTTTTGGGTGAACGGCAGGTCGCTTGGTAGACAGACATTGTTGCCCGGACCTGATGAAGATCACACGGAAATGCTGTTGGCAATCGGCTGGAACGGCATGGAATCTCACCAGATGCCCCAGGCTCCCAAAAAGCTCAAGCATCTTGCCAAACATCCGGACAAGCTATTGGTGGCAATTGACCCCCGTCTTTCGGAAACGGCCAGGATTGCAAACATTCATGTACCTTTAAAACCGGGAACAGACGCGTTGTTGGCAAAATCCGTCATTTCAATCATTCTCGATGAAAACTGGCAGAAGCAGGATTATATCAATGCTTATGTGAATGGATTTGATCAAATCAAATCGTGGTTTGAGGGATTTAACGCCAGGGAAGCCATTGAATTGTGCGAACTGGAATACGACCAGGTATACAATCTATGTAAACTGTTAACCACCAAAAAATGGTGCATGCACACGGATCTGGGTATTTACATGAGTCGTCACAGTACCTTGAACTCATATTTGTGGATGATCATTTCAGTGATTTGCGGAAGAATGTGTGTGCCGGGCGGGAATGTGATTTTTGGTTCGGTGGCACCCATTATGGGACATTCCGATGAGCGTGATCCCAAGAATTGGCGAACCATTACTACCGATTTCCCGGCATTATGCAAGTTTCATCCTCCCAATGTGATGCCGGAGGAGATCCTCAGTGATCATCCGGAACGCTTACGGACGGTGCTGGTCTCATCGTCAAACCCGTTAAGATCTTATGCAGACACTTCGGCCTACGAAGAGGCATTCTCCAAGCTGGACCTCTTGGTCACGATTGATGTGGCCATGTCTGAAACAGCACGGCTTTCCCACTACGTTCTGCCTGCCAAATCCGGTTATGAAAGCTGGGACACCACCTTTTTCAGTTGGACCTTTCCCGAGGTTTATTTTCAGTTACGAAAGCCCGTGGTAGAAGCTGAAGGCGAGCAATTGGAGGCCGGCGAGATTTTTACTAGGCTGGCAGATGCCCTGGGGCTAATCCCTGAGTTACCCGAATCGCTGATTGTTGCAGCCGGGCAAAACCGGGAAGCATTTGGTTTGGAATTAATGAACTATATCGGTGCCAATCCCAAGGCGATGAAGGTCGTTCCCTTTATTTTGGGCAAAACATTGGGGAAAGCAATGAATTCAAATAATTTGGCGGCTTTGTGGGGAATCATTTTGACAGCTCCTAAGATATTTCAGGAAAACGCATCCAGGGCAGGATTTACACCAGGACCAACCTTGGGAGAAGAGATTTTTCAGCACGGCTTGGACCATCCCGAGGGCTTCTGGATCGGAAAATGTGATGTTGAAAACAATATGGATCTCATCAAAACGGATGATGGAAAAATTCATGTGCATTTCCCGGAAATGGAGGACTGGACGAAAAGTATCACTGTGGAGTCAGAAAGGCTTGCCTTGAAAGCTTCCGAAGAGTATCCCCTTGTATTAAGTGCCGGAAATCATGTGAAAACTGTTGCCAACACCATCATGCGTGATCCGGGATGGAATGAAGGGAAGCGCGTCTCTACCCTGGCAATGAATCCGGCAGATGCAGAAACACTGGGACTGGCGGATGGTCAAACTGTGCTGATAACAACAGAAGCAGGACGGGCGGAGGTTGAGCTTGAAATCACGGAAGGTGCAAGAGCCGGACAAGTGCTGATACCTCATGGATTTGGATTGGATTTCCAGGGCAAAAGAATTGGTATCAATGTGAACTACCTGACCAAAAACACCCATCGAGATTCTATTGCTGCCACCCCTTTACATCGTTATGTGCCTTGCAGGGTCGAAGCTGTCTAGCAAAAGGAGGTTTAAAGATGGTCCCGGTAATTATGCTGATTCAAAACGGGTGTTTGTTTTCCGGAGTGAGTTTATGTCAGGAAGTTTTTTTACTCGCAAACACCTGGTGGAGAATCATGCATCCGGAAGAACCGGAAAAGTTGTTCGAATTTCAAGTTGTGTCGCCCGATGGTCAGCCGGTAAAAGGAGGAGCCGGCATGACGATCACTCCTGCTAAATCGATTGCACAAGTAAAGCAGGGCGAGTTGATTTTAATTCCCCCCTATTTGCATACCATTCGAAATACCCTGCCGACATTTGACAGCTCAAGAGATTGGCTTCGATTTCATCACAAAAAAGGAGCAACCCTGGTAGGGCTCTGCACCGGTACCTTTGTATTGGCACACACCGGATTGCTGGATGGAAAGAAGGCTACAACCAATTGGCAGTTTGCAAGATCTTTTCGTAATCGCTTTCCCGGTATTGATTTGCAAATGCAGGAGATTTTAACCGTTGATGACAGGTTGATATGCACCGGGGCAACCACTGCAATATTGGACTTTTGCCTGTATGCCCTGAAAAAATATGGTTCGGAACAATTGGCGGAAAACTGTGCCAAGGCAATGTTGATAGATCCAAATCGAAAAAGCCAGGCACCTTATGTAGTGTTTGACGGATTGCGTAACCATAATGACACTGCCGTGGCGCAAGCCCAGGATTATCTTGATGAGCATTATACGGAAAATATCGTTGTCGACCAATTGGCAAAAACTGTCGGCTTAAGTTCCCGACATTTCCAGAGACGGTTCAAGGATGCCACCGGGGAATCACCGCTTAGCTACCTCCAAAAAATCCGCATCGAAAAAGCTAAAATTAAATTATCTTCAACCAGGCTTCCCTTCAGCGAAATCACCTGGGCTGTCGGGTATGAAGATGTTAATTCCTTCCGAAAAATCTTTAAACGTCATACCTCGCTATCCCCCAAAGAATACCGACAAAAATTTGAAAAAACCTCCGGATTTAATTCCATGGCGTGAAATCGTTCAAGTGCTGTTTTGATGGTGCTGTGGTTGACTTAACTGTGATGCCTGCTTCTTGTATAAACCAATAAAATCAGGTTATTCAGTATTAACATACCCGGCAATCCGGCGCTCCGGGACTTGAGTTTAAATGGTGTTTTGCTTTTGTGCTGCTGAGAGGAAAGTATTAACAAAAAAACCGGGTATGCGTGGTTTATTGTTTGAGAAGCTCAGCAACTTCCAATCCCACCAGGCAGACATCATCGGAAAAGGTCTTGTCTTCGGAGAACTGCTCTATGTCGCGGATCACTTCCTGAAAGATTTGATGAGGAGGTTTGTTGAGGCGCCTGGAGAAGCTTTCAACCAGTCTTGTAATGCCAAATTGTTCATTGTTGCTGTCAAATACTTCAAACAGGCCATCTGTATAGGTTAAAAGGAGATCGCCCTGGGAAAGCTCACCCGTGGCGGTTTCATATACCATATCATTCAGGATACCCAAGGGAGGACCGTTATTCTGACAAAAAACCTCCAATTGGCCGCAGGTTCCTTTTTGGCTGTTAAGTTTGATGGGAACGGGGTGACCGGCGCTGGCATAGGTGAATAACGACTTTTCCAAATCCACCACGATATAGTTTGCCGTTGCATACATGGTCTCGGGGTAGTGTTCTAATAACTCGATAAACTTGTGATTAATCTGTGTAAGCAACTTTCCGGGGTTATACGCAATCGATCGGTAGCTGGCTACCAAGGCACGAATCATTGATGTGATTAAAGCCGAGCTAACGTTGTGGCCGAGCACGTCGCACATAAACAGACCTGCCCGGTAATCGGAAAGATAAACAATGTGGAAAAAATCGCCGCCTAGAATGTCCGGACTAAAATAAGTGTGGTAAAACTTCAACATCGACTGATCTACCGGTCGATGGGAAGGAAAGCTTGGGTACTGTT
>JANQLH010000008.1 GCA_028280735.1 SAR324 cluster bacterium
CATCACTATAGGCTTTTCCAGTTGTGTAATCACAGAAACGATGTGTTTCCACTTTGATTTTTCTCTTCCCAGGCCACACCCTAAAGCAACGGCATCATACACCTCCAGAAATTCGGCATCCAATGATTCTTGATCACAAGACATTAATTCAGGTGCTTTGATTAGGAAGCTATTACCGGCCTCTTTGGGAAGTGCTGCAGTGGTTAGACCGGTACCGGTTTTAATGGCGGCATAGCTTGCCAGAAAAGAAGCCCCTAAAGTCCCCGGGTTGCCGCACCAGGTAATCAAGTGGCCATAATTGTTTTTATAACTGTCAGGTTTACGGAGTGGTAACAGCGATTTTGCGTGTTTGTCCGTAATCAGGTGGTATTCTTTATCCTTTTTGCCATACCGTTCCAAAATGCTGATAGGTTGACAGATGGTCTTACCTGAATATTGTTTGCCGGGATAAAGATGGTGACCGATTTTTTCCTTTTGAAAGGTAATGGTTACATCGTTGCGAATGGCAAATCCCAATACATCACCTGAAGAGGCACTAATTCCAGAAGGGACGTCAACCGCAATTTTGAATCCCTTAAATTTGTCAATAATGTTTATGGCGTCGACGAGCTGTCCTTTTATCGTTGACTCTATCCCGGTTCCCAGTACGGCATCGACAATCACATCCCTCTCCGTATTAGCAAAATCGGTCTCAAGAAACTTATCCCAGGCTATAGTTACTCCATAATGAATCCAAACATTGGCGTTTTTAACACAATCTTCCGACTTTGGAGGTTTTACCGCAATCACTGTGCAGTCGTATCCCCTGTTCGCAAGATTTCTTGCAATGGCATACCCATCTCCTCCATTGTTGCCTGATCCACAAAAGATAAAAATAGAACTGTTTTTTTCGATCAAGGGAATTGCAGCCTCTACCCATGAACGTGCTGCATTTTCCATTAGAACGATACCAGGAACTCCAATCTCTTCAATGGTGTACCTGTCCATTTCCTGCATTTGCTGTGAATCCACCAGTCTCATGGTAACCTGCCTTCTTTTTTGTTATACCGGGAAGAGGGGACTCATTCTTCCTAAATATTGATCCAACTTGAAAACAGGATGTGATAACTCCGGATCCTGATTGACAAGTTAAAAGCGACCCCTGACAATTTATTTATCTGATATAATGGCAAAACTATTCGAACTTTATACTATTTTCGTTGTTTGGTAAAATGGAATATTCGTCTGTTTACCGTAACTTCCAACCTTGTGACAACAAACAATCAAGATAATGGAAAATCATCTGTCATTGTTCGCAACCTCGCCGAAAGGAATAGAATTACTGTTGACCGAAGAATTAAAGGATATTGGAGCCATGGACATAAAAATGACCAGGGCCGGCGTATCTTTTTCCGGAACCTTGAATACTGCATATAAGGCTTGTCTTTGGCTACGTACCGCTAACAGGGTATTGCTTCCCATATCCACTTTTGAGGCAAAAGATGAAGCAGAGCTTTATGATGGAGTGTACCGGATCAATTGGGCTGATCATTTGCACAAAGAGGGATCACTGGCCGTGGATTTTAATTCCTCCAATTCCGGAATCTCACACTCTCAGTATGGAGCTTTAAAAGTAAAGGACGCTATTGTTGATCAATTCAGAAACAGTTTCGGATGCAGACCTTCAGTCAACATAAAAACGCCGGATGTGCGTATCAACGTTTATATTTTGCATAATCAAGCTACTGTCAGTATCGATCTTTCCGGTGACAGTCTCCATCGTAGGGGGTATAGAAAATCTGGAGTTGAAGCCCCGTTAAAGGAAAACCTGGCTGCCGCCATTTTGTTGAGGGCAAATTGGCGGGATATTGCAAAATCAGGTGGAGGGTTGATCGACCCGATGTGCGGTTCCGGAACGATCCCAATCGAGGCAGCCATGATTGCTGCTAATTCGGCCCCTGGTTTATTGAGGGATTATTTTGGATTCTTGGGATGGAAAGGTCATCAGCCGGAAACCTGGGAAAAACTCATCGAAGAGGCGGAGCAGGCAGAAATTGAAGGAATGGAAAACCTGCCCTTTATTGCGGGATACGATGCTAATGCCAAGTCCATCGCGAATGCACGCATTAGCGGTGAATTGGCAGGATTTATCACCAAAGTACATTTTGAGAAAAGAGAATTTGCCACCTGCCTACCTCATCCAAAAATGAAAGGAAAACCCGGACTTTTTGTTGTAAATCCGCCTTACGGATTCAGATTGGGTGAACAGGCAGAGCTAAAGCATCTCTATTCCAATATCGGCCTGCAACTGATCGAACACTTCCCTAATTGGCATGCTACTATTTTTACCGGTAATGCAGAGCTGGGTAAAAACATTGGAATCAGGGCATATAAAAAATATGCGTTATACAACGGGGCTATAGCCTGCACACTTCTTAATTTTCAGATCCAAGATAAATGGTTTGTTAAGAACAAACATTCCAAGCCGCTGACTTTAAATAAGCGAAAACCAAAAAAACTGGAAAACAGTGAAATCAATATGTTTTCCAATAGAATCCATAAAAACCTGAAAAAGTTAAAAAGCTGGTTGTCTTCAAACAACATTCAATGTTTCAGGGTTTACGACAAAGATATTCCGGAATTCGCCGTTAGTATCGATATTTATGGTAGTTTTGCCCATGTACAAGAGTACAAGGCCCCGGATACGATTGATCCTAAAGTTGCTCAAGACAGGATTAACCTCGTTGTTTCTGCGTTACCTGGCATTCTTAATATTCCCCGCTCCAATGTTCACTTCAAAGTTAGGCAAAAACAGCAGGGACGCAACCAATATCAAAAAAAGGAATCCAAGGGAGAATATCATCAGGTAGAAGAGAACAACTGCAGATATCTCGTCAATTTCACGGATTATCTGGACACAGGACTGTTTCTGGATCATCGCCCCATCAGGCAGTTCATTTTAGAAAATTCAGCTGGTAAAAGCTTTTTAAATCTCTTCTCATATACCGGTACGGCAACAGTTTGTGCAGCTAAAGGTCTCGCAAAATCAACTGTTTCAGTCGATTTTTCCAAAAGGTATAACACCTGGGCAAAACAGAACCTTGCGCTTAACGGATTCAGTGATTCAAAACACCAGTTTTTTCAAGATAATTGTGTTGAATGGATAAAAAACCATAAAAGACGCTACGATCTTATTTTTTTAGATCCTCCCACGTTTTCCAACTCGAAAACCAAGCAAATGGTTTTTGATATACAAAAGGATCACGTTTCATTGATTACCAATACCGTTCAATTGCTTAATCCGAAAGGTTTGTTGGTTTTTTCTAATAATTTCAGAAAATTCAGGATAGATTCGGAAAGTCTGTCAAATCTGACAATTGAGGATATTACACCGCAAACGATACCTTTGGATTTTAAAAGAAACCCCCGTATTCATTATTGTTGGAAAATACGAAAAAAGTCTCAACCAACAGAGAAATCGACCTTGCGATGAATCGTGGGTATTTATCATGCCGTTGCGATGTATCGAACGATTTCGGCATGAATGATACGCTGTTCAATTAATCTCTAGCTTTCATGTCTTAATCCATACATTTCTTACCGGAAAAAAAACCTGTGCGCTAAGGCAGTTCGGCATAGAATATGATGTACTGATTCAACCCGAAAAAGAGTTTGACTGACGACCAGGAAGACCATTCGTCAAAAACCAAATATGAACCGGATGCATCGCAGGATTTGATCGTTTTACAGAAGGTTGATTCATTCGATCGATCAATATGTTGCGATGAGATAAACAGGTATGGGACATAATTCGATGGAAAAAATTTCCGTTACTCCTCTTACAAAGCTATTGATGATTCGGAGATCTCGTTCACTTTTTGCCGGAATTCTGTTCATTCTTCTGGCACCAATTACCTCATTTTCACAAACTGATCCGCGAATCGCTCCTTCCGTCAATTATGTTTGGGAACAGCAGTATTACGGCGTATTGAACGGTGTTAAAAGTTTGATGTTTTCTCACGAGATGAGACATTCAAAACTGGCATTTGCCGATATCGATGATGATGGGGATCAGGATATTTTTCTGGGACAGGATAATGGAGAAATTGCTTTTTTTGAAAACAGGGGAAACGCCAAAAACCCTCAATTTGTTTTACTGACACAACAATACAAGGCAATTTTCGAGATTAGGAAAGAAGGGAGAAAAATTAAAATACGCAATACAATTGATGTGGGAGCACGCTCAGCTCCTGCGCTGGTTGATATTGATCACGATGGTGATTTTGATCTGTTTATCGGTTCACAACAAGGAAACATCTGGTTCTTTGAAAACCAGGGCAATAACCTGGTGCCCGAATTCAGGCTTGTCACTCCCCGCTACAGCAACATTGAACCTGGTCAAAACAGTGTACCGATATTTGCTGATGTTAACCTGAAACGGAAATATGATCTTTTGGTCGGAACTGTTGACGGGAAAGTCTGGTTGTATATGAACGAAGGCACTCGAATCAAAGCTGATTTTCTCAGGTACCCACCGGAGTTGGTTGTGGAATTTGGTTTGGAAACTCACGCGTCTCCGGCTTTATTTGATTGGGATTTGGATGGCGATCTGGATCTGGTTGTGGGGCAAAAAAACGGAACGTTGAGTTTGTTTATCAACGAAGGAGATCGTTTTTTCCCCAAATGGGTCTTGGCAGAACAAAGCTTTCAACTAATCGATATTGGTGGGGAGTCTGCCCCTTATTTTGTCGATATTGACGACGACGGCGATTCAGATCTAATTGTCGGAAGCGCAAATCCTACGGTATTTCATTATGAAAACAGGCTTCAGGCAGAGAAAAGAGTGCTTTGGAACAAAAGTACAAATCTATTTTTGTTTCACAAGCTTATCGTTACCGGTCACCGTGCAAGTATTGCCGTCGGCGACCTGGATGACGATGGAGATTTTGATATCATCGTTGGAGAAAGAAGAGGCAATTTAAATTATTATGAAAATCAAGGAGACAGTAAAAATCCAAATTGGGTTCTAAAAACAGAAGAACTTATTTTTATGACAGGAGTGGAAAACAGCGCTCCTGCACTTGGAGATATTGATGCAGACGGCGACCTGGATCTCCTTGTCGGCGAAAAAACAGGTCAAATCATCTTTGTAAAAAACATCGGGACTCCTAAAAAAGCAGAATGGGAGCTTAATGACAAAACCTATTTCCAGATCGACGCCGGGTCAAACAGCGTTCCATACCTGGAGGATCTGGATCAGGACAATGACCTGGATTTATTGATTGGAAACTATGCCGGCAGAATTATATATTTCAAGAATAAAGGCACAGCGGAAGAACCGGTGTTTGCCTTGGAATCCACTCGATTTGCCAATACCAAAGTAACACGAAATGCTTCTCCGGCCCTGTTTGACTGGAATGAAGACAACTTCCTGGACATGATTGTCGGTGGTGAGGAAGGGAATATTCAACTATTAATGTCTCCCGGCAAGGCAGGGTTGGAAAATCCTGTTTGGCAGGTAGATGATAACGCGTTGTTCAGTTTCGATATGTACGCATTGAGTCATCCTTTACTGCACGACTTCAATGCGGATGGACTTAAAGACTTACTGGTGGGAAACGACTTCGGTGATTTTGTTTTGTACATCAATAAAGGCAAAGAAGTAAAAAAGACTGTGGACGAAGGATCCCTTGACAACTCAATAGACCAGCAGGACGGTTCATTGGTCGTTGAAGAAGTGGAGGGAAGGGTTGATATGGACCTGGAACAGGAAGCCATACCGGAAGAAACGACCGACTTTGAAACAACCGTAGGTATTACCCTGATCGAAGAACCGGTGGAAAGGATTAAGGTTGATCCCAACTTCTCTTCATTACGTCAACTGCTAATTAGAAACGACCGAATCAGTAAATCGGTTCCGACATTGGGAGATCTTGATTTTGACGGGGATTTAGACCTGTTGATCGGAAGCCGATCAGGAAGAATTTACCACTATGAGAATATTGGTAGTGAACTGCAGTGGAACTTTCAGTTAAATTCAGATGACTACCTTCCTGACAGAGAACGGCAAAACACATCACCGATCCTGCATGATATTGACCAGGATGGCGATTTGGATTTGGTGATAGGTTCAAGATCCGGAAAAATCTATCTTTATCTAAACCAAGGTTCTTCCGAGGAACCGAATTTTATTGCCGAAAGAACCCTGTTCAACAACCTGTGGCTGGGGCAAAATTCAAAACCGTCAATTGTCGATCTGGATGGTGACGGTCTGCTGGATCTTTTGGTTGGTACTTTTAATGGTAAGCTGATACATATCCGCAACGATTCGAGCAGATTTAACATTATTCGACGGGATTACCATAAAATCGACGTTGACCTCGGGTCTACCCCGTTCTTTGTCGATTTAAGCAACGCTGAACAGCAAGATCTGATCATAGGTTCAGATTCCGGTAAAATTACCTTTTTGAGAAACGAGAAACCAAATCTGCAAGGTAATTGGGCTCCAATAACAAAAATAAAATCCGACCTTCCGTTTCCCAGGGGCTCCAGCCCCGTTGCTTACGACCTTGATTTAGATGGGGATGTAGACCTTATCACGGGAAGTGAGTCCGGACCTGTCTATCTTTATCTAAACGAAGCCATTGTGAGAGAAGAAGAGGACCAACCAGAAGACGCTTTTTCAACGGATTTTTAGAACCATAAGAAACAAAATCAATTAATTATTAAAGGACTCATGCATCATCTCAATAATAAAGGTTTGAGAAAGCAATCGGTTTATTGCTTCTTAATCATTTTATTCTTGTTGCAGATATCTGATCTTCAAGCTGCAAAAAAGCCCGGATCAGGGATCAGCATTGAGAAAATTACCATTGGTGAAGAACGAATTCCCTCGGGCCGTAGACAACTAGTCGAAGTATTGGTAAAAAACATCTCACAAAAGTCCTTCCGCACGGTTGTCAAGCTTTCCATCGTGCTGCCCAACCACAACATTATCAATTTCGGAAACGAGAGGGTAAATCTACCTCCCCGTTCCGAAACGAGGGTATTGTTTCCCTATCCGATCAAAAAAAGCCGGGGAGGTGACTACACAGTTGGTGCGAAGGTGTATTCCAGACAGGGAAGGGTATTGGCCCGTACCACTGAAAAGCAGCAGAAACATTTTTTTGCTGTTGATTCCACCCGAAGAAACCAAAAGGCTACAAGACCTTTTGACAGAGAAGCTGCCAGAAAAAAGGCCGAAGAGGAAAAGGCAAAAAAAGCCGCAATCGGTCAGGTTTCCCTATTTGATCCGCCCGACCTCGCTATTGAGAGTTTAAGTATTATTAATAACAATTCGATACTCAGGGGGGAAACAGCTCATGTCAGAATTGTGATAACCAACCTTGGCGGAGACATAGCAAAAGATAGCGAGTACACTGTATTTTGGTATTTTGCACCACGGGTAAACCGCAAAATCAAAACCTTTAGCCAGACCATTTCTGTCATAGCGCCAGGGGAGAGAAAAATCATAGATGTTCCGGTAACAATTCCCCAAATAGAACAAAAAGGAGAATATTACGTTTATGCAGTCGTTGATGAATCCAATAAACTCAAGGAACTCAACGAGGAGAACAATACGGCTGTTTCAACAGAGTCGATCATATTCAGTGATATAGCGTTGGTATTTCCGGACGAAAAACACTCTTTTGCAGAAGATGGTTTATATAAATTTCAGTGGCGCAGTAAACGTTATAACCAGTTTAAAATACAGGTTTCCTCTGATAAATTGTTTTCCAACTACGAAGAGATGTTTGAGTTGCCAAAAGGTGAGGAAGAGGAAGGCTGGACGCCGGATAACATGATTAAGCCTCTCTCGGGAGAAATGCCCTCCATGGCACTCGCTCTGATGGAAAGCAACGGAACCGATTATCTTTTTTGGAGAGTTAAAGCCAAGGATTCAGAAGGAGGAACCACCGAATCAACAGTTCGACAATTTTACATCAGCCTTAAAGCTGACCTGAAATAGTCTTGTGCAGGATCTCCGGTTTTGCAACCAGGAAGTACAGTTTCCCAAAAGTTCTCATGGTCCCTGCACTTTTTTCAGCCAGAATCCCGTTTCCCCAGAACAGGTCAACTCGTCCCGGTCCTTTTATTGCGCCCCCGGTGTCCTGAATTACAGTGAATCGTGAGAAAGGTTCAAGAGTGAACTCACGCCAGTTTTTTGTAAAAACGGGCATTTCAGATGCGATGTAAGATAAGGCTCCTTTGGGGAATATTGAAGAGTCTGTCGCAATCGATCGATGGGGAGTCAAGGGAACGCCGATATTTCCCCTAGGTCCATCAACACTATCTTCAAGGATGAAAAAGGTATAGCTTTTATTATGATACAGGATTCTATCCCTAAGTCCGGGATTGTCGCTGAGAAATTGCCGGATGCTTTGCATGGAAACATCCTTTAGTTCCATGATTCCCTTATCCACAAGCAATTTCCCAATACTGGAATAGTGATGGCCGTTTGATCCTGCATAGCGCAGTTTGACTTTTTTCCCCGATGGAAGCTGAAGGATACCGGAACCTTGTATTTGCATGAAAAACAGATCCACAGGATCCTTCATATAAGCTAACTCCTTATCCTGCCCGGCCAAAACGTTTTTTTGCATAATCTGGCGTCGCGTGTAATACGGCTTAATGTTGTTATCCACCATGCGATAGACGATGGTCCGGTTCTTCAAGGAATTTCTAAAATTACCCAATTGCAGCACCAGGAGGTCTTTCGGAATTTCATATACAGGAACATTAAACTTCTTGGTTTTGATTAAACTGCCTTCGAAGATTGGTTCATAATACCCGGTAAACAAAACACCTTTGTTGACATCATTTTGAACCGATTCAAACAGGTAAAATTCAGCTTCAAGTTTTTCAATGATCTTTTCGTAGCTTTTCTCTACTGCGATGATATTTAGAAACAAGCGCATTGAAATGATCATTTCATCGGCCGTATATTTAAGATTGCCAAAATGAAATACGGTATCACTCGGGATTTTTTTATAATAACTGATCGATTGGGCAATCGCTTCTTTCAAACTAATAACAGTTAAATCGTCACCGATGAGATGATAGCGGAAAGGCTCTTGAACGAGCCTCATCGATTTGGAAGAAAGTGAAGCAACTTGTTTGGAAGAAAGGAATTTATCGGAATCGTAGATTTCTTTGGAACAGCCATTCAATAAGGCAATAACGGCAACTATAAAGAGTAAGAACTTTATATAAAACATAGGATTCTACAAGGCAATTTCCTAAACTGTTATTATACCTTCTGCTCCGACGACCTGGTTACGTCCGCGTTCCTTTGCAAGATAGAGGCAATGATCGGCGCCCTTAAGCAGAGTTTCCGGCTCCTTCCCGTTTTCCGGAAAGGAAGCGACACCAAAACTGGCAGTTAATGTTCCTTTGGGTTGTTTTTCTTCATTTGGAAATTTTGATTTTTCAATAGCATCTCTAAGTTTTTCGGCAATGGCTTCCGCCATTTTTTTTGCCGTTCCGGGAAGTACCAAAACAAATTCTTCTCCTCCGTAGCGTGCAGCCATATCGCTCTGCCGAATATTGCTTTGAAGAATCTTTGCCACTTTTTTTAGTACCTCATCACCAAGTTGATGTCCGTTTGTATCATTGTAGTGTTTGAAATTATCAACATCGAGCATGATGAGCGAACAATTTCCGTTCTGAAGTTCCGATTTTTCAAGCTGGTCGCTGATAAAACTATCAAAGTATTTACGATTAAACAAGCCGGTCATGCCATCGGTAGCTGCACTCTTTTTGGCTTTCTGGACATTGTTTGAAAGCAGGAATAGCTTCTGTTCGGTTTCTATAATGGCATTTATCTTAAACAGGGCATCTTCAATGGTGAATGGTTTAAAAAGAAAGTCCGTAATTCCCAAAGAAATGATTTTGTTTCTGAAATCCAAATCGGCCAGTTGATCACTAATAACAAGGGTTGAAACCTTTTTCTGGTCAACCGCTAGGATACGCTTCAAAAACTCCTCGAACTCCCATTGTGGTGCCGTAAAAAACGGATCAACAATCACCAGATTGGGTTTTAATGCGTTAATAGCGTTCAACGCAGAGATCTGGGAATCGAATTCATAGATTTCGTTCAGGATAAACTGCTTTTCAATGATTCCTTTTAAAATCCTTCTATCCCATTCGTGTTCATCAATGATCATAAC
>JANQLH010000030.1 GCA_028280735.1 SAR324 cluster bacterium
TTATATGGCAGGGGTATAGACGACTTCAGTTTTTGTGTGAAGGATATGCGTTACGAAGCTTCTGATGATCGGGATTGACATTTTATGGGTAAAGGGCAGCCCTAGGGCCATCCCCGCCGCTCGTTCCTCGCTCTGGGTCTGACAGGTGATGTTGGTGTTATTCCGCAAGCAAGTGGTCTGGATTTATGACAAGGAAAACTGAAACTGAACGTTGGATATGAACAATTCAAAACACGATTTATTGAAGTTCTGCGGACCTACTGACAATTCTATTTCGAATCTCAAGGACGGTGTAATCTTTTGTCAGCACTTTTCTGCCTATAACGATCCTTTTGAGTTCTGGAATCACATATACGATGGAATTCCAGATCCCGAGAGAGAACCGGAAAGGTTCGCAAATGCGCTTAAGACTTGGGGCATGGAGGGCAGTTCTCCTGATGATGAAGATGTGATTGAGTACTTCGATGAGTGCCAACATTACCAACCACCATTTAAGGCCATGAGAGATCAAATTCGTATTGCGTGTTTTGGTTCACAGCGAGACAACATGCTCATGTGGTCGCATTATGCTGACGGACTGCGAGGTTTCTGTATTGCCTTTGACAAAAATTCTGTTGCTATGGTTGAGCCAGAAGCGTACGTCCTGAATGTAGAATATTGTGATACTCCCCCAATCGTCGATAGTTTCGTATACGCCATTGCGCATGATCAAGACTGGTATCACCAAGTTGCGATGGAGGAAACTAAATCACGAATCCGGTTTATGGGCAAGACTGATGAGGAAGGCTGGATCCCGGTCTATGAGAAAGCAGGTGCTGAAGCGATTGCACAGATGCGGGAAATTTGGCAACAAGTTTTTGCAGTAAAACCATTGGATTGGAAATATGAGCATGAGCGGCGCCTTTTGGTACATACCCAGCAACGTGATACCGAACCGATTATGCGACCATATCCATCAGAAGCTATCAAGGAGGTTATATTGGGAGAACGGATGCACGATGATTTTCGTCAAAGAATTTTAGCTGTGCTACAAAAGAATCACCCTGATGTGCCCGTTAGGACAGCGCGACGTGCTCATGGCCTCTATTCGATTGTTATTGAGTAGGTATCATAAGAGGTCAGGTCACATCTATTAATACTACGGAATAGCGGAATACGGAATAGGGACAATACGGAATAGGGACGGAATAGGGACGGGCCGGATTAAACAATTGAAAATATAAGGTAATAGAGAAAAAACATGCTGTATGAGACTCTATATTGCTTTTTTAAGCTCCCAAAAAGCAATTATAGTCAATAAATTGGCCGGCAAGAGTAAAACGACATGGCATATCAAAGTTATAGTGCGCTTTTTGAAGTCAAAAAGGCAGATATAGGCCATGAAAATGGCGATTTTTAGAAATTAAAATCATGAAAACAGAAGGTTAATCCGGCCCGACCTAGGGTGATAGGGTGTGAGGGTGATAGGGTGTGACTAGGGTGTCCGCACTGAGACCGGTAGTCATATTTAGAAAAACATCCTTCGGGAACAGAACGGAGCAGGGAGCTGAAAACTTTGCCATTTTAAGTTCTGTTTTAGAAACCGGAAGACAAAAGAACAAGGATCTACCCCTGTTTATTCAATCAGTTCTTCCTGCTCTTTCCATCGACTCAGACAGCGTGAAAGAATTCCTGCTCGATTCCTCCTAAAATTCTGCTTTGTTTCTTATCAAATCCAATTTTTTCGATTATCCGATTCTCATAGACTACCTCGGGGGCAGAGTAGTACCGTTTTTTCATATGGCAGCTTAACTGTTACTATTTGGAACAATCTCTATTGAATAACATAAAACCTCATGAAATCAAAAATTTATCACTTAATTATCACAGCGATCATTTTCTTCCTTGCAACATCCTGCGAGCAATTTGAATCTATTGATCAGTTTCGTTCACTTAAAGTAGGCGAAGAAATCAAGAACTTTATTGGTATTACTGAAAATGGAATTGATGTAGTTCCCAAAAAGCTGACAGGTAGATTTATTGTTTATTTTATTAATGACAAACAGCCCGCCTTTTGTTTCGACCAAGAATGCGGAAGAATCGCTAATAGTGTAATTCACAATGGTGGACATATCATCTCTGCAAGTGATCTTAAACTTGCTAAGCTTTTTGATATTAAGTTGATTTCTTCAACACCATGGACATTCGATGCTTCATTAATTGTTATTATAAATGCGCACGGAAAAATCGTTGAAATATATACTAATGCAAAAAAAAGCGATGTAAAAAAAGTTGTTGCTCGATATTTGAATCGAAAAAACAACTAGAGCTGACGGCATATCGCCCTCGATTGTCTCCAGTTCATCGTTTATGGCAACGTTCCGAGTTGCACTACGTTCATCATGGCCGCAGCTCAGTTTTGTGTTGAGTCTGTAGAATAAGTACAAGTTAAAACATTTAGATAAAAAAAAGGTTTCGGTATTCATCTAGTTTTGTTTTTGCGGATTCTAATTGATAAAAGATTCACATAGAAGCGCTATTTTTCGGCAATTGTTCGAGGCTAATTGAGTCATGGGACTTATTCTATAGCCTCGTTAAGCGATTCAAATAAGTCGGATTATTAACAACTTATCTTTTGAAAGGAGAAAACAATGACCAAAGGTCAATGTAACTGTGGTGCAGTCGCATTTGAAATTGATACCGATATTTCAGAAGTATTTGTTTGTCATTGCTCTATCTGCAGGAAATCTACAGGTAGTAATGGAATAGCGGTGGTTGTCTTCGATAAGAAACTATTTCGATGGATACGGGGTGAAGATCAAATTTCGACGTGGAAAAAACCCAAAAGGGAATGGCAAACCTGGTTTTGCAAAACTTGTGGTTCGCCTTTACCAGGCATTGACGATGAGTCTCTTATGTTTGCTCCTGCCGGATTGATCACAGATGGAAGTGAATCTCTCAGAGTAGGGCATCATATATGGGTTGGTTCAAAGGCAGCTTGGGACGAAATTGGGGATTCAGGAAAACAGCACCGGGAATCTTTTGAAGGTTAGAGTAAAGTGAAATTCGCTTAACAAATAATTCCACCGGAACATCACCGCCGCTCGTTCCTTGCTAGGGTGCTGTCCGGTGAGTTTAGCGTTATAATTATCTGAAAACACTATGAAAAATCCAATAATACCCACTGAGTTTGCACACTATTATAACGAATGGCATTTTTCACCAGGTATAGAAAGCAATGGATTGGTATTTTTCTCAGGTGTAACTGCCTCTAGGCAAGATAAGGAGATCAGTGTTAATCCTGAAGAACAATTTCATGATGTTTTCTTAAAATTAAAGGATTACCTTCAAGCAGCAGATTTGTCATTTGATGACATTTTGGAAATGACAACATACCATATTGATCTTAAAAAGCATTTTATTGTGTTTTCAAATGTTAAAGACCAATATATTAAAAAACCATTTCCTGCTTGGACTGCCGTTGGAGTATCAGAGCTTATTACAAACAATGCACTGGTAGAAATTCGAGTCATTGCAAAAAAGCAATTATGACGAATAAGGTTAGATTTTGTGAGCGCAGCGGTGCGACCGGCAAGGTCATTAACCAGTTGGTGAAAATCCAACCATAGCCCAGAATTGTCAACTGCCGTTCTTTTCTCCGCAAGGCGGCTTCGTCCGGCAAAAGTGTAGAGCCGATGGTTGTCACCCTCGGTGGATTCAAACTTAGGCTCAAACAGGCGCTAGTGAGTGGAGGATATATATTGCTCGGCAGCGGCAGCAAGTAACTCAGAACGTTTCAGTCCATGTTTTCCTCTATATTCATCAACATCTTTCAGTAAAGATTCAGGAAACATGACGTTGAATCGCTTTTTTGGTTCATTGATTTTTTGATATTTAGGTTTTGGAATTGGTTGACCATGTTTCTTAGCGGATTCAATCCACAATTCCATAGTTGTTTCAATCTCTTGTAGAGCTTCTTCGGGAGTTGATCCAAAAGCCGAGCATCCTTTAAGCTCTTCGACTTCGGCGATAAAGTCTCCATCTCCTTCGGGATCTGGAAAAATCTTAACGGTATATTCCATACTATTCTCCATCAATGATCTTTTTTTGCTTGCTTAACCTGATAGGCTTTTGCTGTTCCATCTTTCTTCTGGGCGTTGATTGGGTTTCAATGTTTGGATGGACAATAATATGATGACTTCCGCTTACTCGATCAAGAGAAAAACCATTGTCTTCAAGCCAAGTCACAAAATCATGGAATTTGACATTATTAGGATTTCGTCTAATCTTTTGATTTTTCTTGTTAGTTTTTGTCAAATCCCTTGGGAACAGAAGCTTAATATTAAGCTGAACTTATATCTTAGTGTGTGATTACACATCGATCAAATAGAACCTCAAAACCATTCACAAACAATTGTTTTAACCTGATGTTTATTTCCTCTACCCTCAGCAAACGCAGGTTAAACAGGAGTTAGCGGTGCCAAAACAGAGAAATTCACCATGATGGTCAAAGTCGAAATAGAGTTGCAATCAAAAGCTGAACAATCAGACAAGGAAGATATGTTTTGCGCTGCAAAAACTCTTACCAACTCACTGAATAGCATTACAATTACTCAAGCTAATAGTAAAGATAGTGTGTTAATTGCTACTTTTACTATTCATAAAGCCCGACAAATTGATGTTGTTGAAAAAATCGCACGGAGTTTCAGCGATACAATGAAGAATTACGGTCACCCTTCTATATCTTTCCCAAAAGATAGAATAGCGAAAAACGTGAGTGAACCAAGAAACGACTTCACAAAAAAACAAGGACAGTATCTTTCATTTATCTACTATTATACAAAGCTAAATAGGGGTTCCACCTGCTGAAGCTGATTTTCGGAAATTTTTCGAAACATCCCCATCTTCAGTGCATAGTATGATTGTAAATCTTGAAAAGAAAAGGTACATAAAACGGAAACCAGGAGCATCTCGAAGTATAGAACTTTTACTATCTCGATCAGAAATTCCAGATTTGGATTAGGCCATTGTGATTCAAGTAATAACCGCTAACAAATACATCAAGACCGACCGCCATCAGGTTTTTACAGGATTCAAGCAAGTCGATCTTGGCAAAAACCCCATAAACTTAACTTCCGTTCAGCGGCCGGATGTAATGACGTTGGCTTTATAGGAGAAATGGACATGCTCAATCCACCTAAACACTTGGCGGACATTTCAAAGATAAATATCGATAGAACAACTGACACGAGTTTCATTGCAGACATTGTTTGCATATGTGGAAATTTGGAATTTTGCTTGATGCATTCCGGGGGAATACTTGAACAAAATGGCGGTATTTACCCTGTTACTGCAGAGATAGATGGAATCTTTTTTATGATCCTAAGTGTCAAGTGCTCAAATTGCGGAAAATCGCACCTGATCTTTGACCGTGATTATCACGGATGGGATGGGTTTGTCTGCGCCCATGAAAACAAATACCGACAAAATCCAAGACCGGAGCTTGTTCTTTGGTCATGTGTGAAATGCAACTCGTCTTATCATAAACTCACAGTTTGTGTCTCAATGGAAAAAGAAATGATTCTTGAGGACGGTATCGTGACTGATAAAGACGGTTCAGTCATTTTGGACGATAGCAATTGGCAGGAAGGTTTTGATTGGATTGTTATGGAAATCACTTGTACAAAATGTGATCACGAGACCGATGATTGGCTATCGTACGAAACCATGTAATAAAAGCTAGCGCCTGAACGAAAACCAATTTAACCCATATCGATAAAAGCTTTAAAAACATTTTGGTACTTCGAAGTTAAGGGCTTTCAGCGATCAACTGTCGGCCGGTTTTTTATTTACAATTGTTATGTCTTCACCTGAAAACTGACGGCTGACAGCACGTTAATCTTCAAGGTGAATTTAGGCATCTGGCATAGGGCTGGATAAGGCTTAGTGACTTTCAGTTTAGGCACCAGCTAACAAGGATTTTCTGTAGACCGCCATGCTGCCTTTGATAAGGTTATATATCAAAACTCCTGGCAAGTCTTTCGTTAACGCAAAAACCTGGCACACGACTACTGAAACCCGGTATTAACCGGCAAAAGTTCAGCTAGAACTAATTTTTTCCAAAAGCGAGAATTATGAACATCGGTATTTATATCTACGATAACGCAGAAGTATTGGATTTTTCCGGACCATTTGAAGTATTCACAACCGCTTCTCGTGTATGCACAGACAACGATCCATTCAAAGTATTTCTGATAGGGGAAACTGGTAATACTGTAAAGGCCCGCGCTGGCTTTAGTGTTAACCCAACATACGGAATTGGTAACCATCCAAAGCTAGATGTATTAATGGTGGCTGGAGGCTATCATTATGATGAGATCAAAAAACAAAATGTGCTCGATTGGATTGCAATGCAAGCAAATCGATCTGAATATATAGCTTCCATTTGTTCAGGGGCATGGTTATTGGCAGCAGCCGGAATACTGACAAACCTGAATGTTACAACTCATTGGGAAGATATCGAAGAATTACAGTCAAGTTATCCGGACCTAAATGTCCACGCCAACGCTCGATGGATAGATGAAGGGAAACACATAACATCAGCCGGCATTTCGGCAGGAATTGACATGAGTTTACATTTGGTAAAAAAGTTCCATAACCTGAAATTGGCCCTAAAAACAGCTAAACAAATGGAGTATGATTGGAATCCAGATTTGGGAATAATGAAATAGGGGACGTAGTTGAAATGTTGACATTTGAACACATATTAGCTACCGCAGCAATTGTAGTTGAATGAGGATAAGTTTTAGTATAACCGAACAAGGAAATCAAAGGCTTTAATAATATGTGTTTTGTGCGGAATTAAAGATTTCCGTAATATTAATATGTCAACCCCTTAACGTCCCTCATAATTGTCGTTAGAATTTCTGCCTTCCGGCGTTTACAAAGCGTCGGCTTTTGTTTGAAGCTTCCAAACGTATCCAAATGGCCACAAGTGTACATATCTCTGGGCTCAATAGCACGGGTGCTATCTTGATCCCTCCTGTTCGAGACTCCCTTTGCCGAGTTTGCCTGCGGAGTTCACTACTGATCTGCTGGCTAGGCTTTAATCAGGTGGGGTTTTCCAGGCTCACGTCCTGAAGCACCCACTTGGTAATGATAATCAATTTCATGAGCCGAGACCCAATTCCAAGATTTTAGATTTATCTTGGCACGAGTAAATATTTGTTATACAATGTTTATTGCACTACAAACCCATTAAGAAAGTCGACAATCTCAGATTTATATTTGTTTACTAAACTCGAACCTGTATAGGCGATATACTGTGTTGAACCCGAATCATCTGAATAATAGTATCCTAAATACTTAAAATCTATTCCTTGTAATGTGCCCTCAAGTTCCATATAAAGTACTTTGACTCCATTTACCATTCGGTACTCTTGGCTAACTATTTTTGCATCAGGTGCAGCAGCCTTCGCATTTTCCAAAGCAACAGCGGCTAACGATTCAATTGGAATCGTTATACCTTCCGATATAGACATTCCCCATAAATCACCACCTTTCAACTGAAACTCATATTCTGCTTCAGCGTTACTCGTTGCTTTTTTAAAACTCCATTTATTTGTGTTTATCCAATAAGCAGTTTTGTTCCGAGTACTTTTTAACAAGAATGTGGAGTACTCTGATTTCTTGAATACCTCACTACTTAATGCAATATCTTTTTTCTGATCATATTGTTTCGAATACTCCCAGGTACCATCGCTATGTAATATGACTTCCTCGCCAGTGTCTGTAATTGCTTTTTGGTTTGCATAACTTAATGAGGTCAAAAGAATAAAAACTGAGGCAAAAATGAATTTCATTTGTTTCTCCAAATTATTTTTGTATAACTCATTGGATCAAACGGAGTGGCTGACAAAAAGACGGTCACATCCTATCGTAAAACTCAATGTTTCCATGGAACGCCATTCCGTTTAATCCCTGTTGAACGGACTATTTCAAAAAAGTGCGTTGTTTTCCGCTATGGGGGTAGTAAAGAATTTTCTCTCTATCACTCTGATTTTAAATATTTATTATATAGAGAGTGAGATGTGTAGACAAAAAGGAAAAAAGATCTCATCGTTGTAGGTGCTGACATGTTTAAAACATCTAAAAAGCATATGTACTTATTCTTAAACAAAGAGCTGTGGAAAAACAACACAATAATCTAAATGTCCAACATACAGTGTTCTCTGCTCCCTGTTTGCGAAGAGGTAGCTGCCGCTTGCGGCTTAGTTCAACCTACAGGATTAAACGGAGTGGTAGAAGAATCGACCGGCTTTTTGGCAAGTCCATGCAAAACGAAGGGCTTGGTATTGGAATGCCTCACAGCATCCATTTCGTTTAATCCTTGTTTAACGGTGTTATTCAATCCAAGTAGTATTGACCTTTTCTCAGGCTACGAACAGAAGGCGTTGCTACTTCCTGTTCAAAAAGCAATTATTCAACACTTGTTAAATATGTACTAATCAAATACTTGAGCTGACGGCAAATCGAGCTCGGCAAATTTCGGGTTTATCGCTTTTGGTGAATCCTCGATAAAACAACGTTAGTTGCGGTCGCAGCTCGGTATAGAGTCGGAGATGTTAAATGAGGCTTTTTGCATTGATATTAAATTTTTTTGCAAGGCCTTTAATATGTTTTAAGCTGAGTTCTCTTTTTCCGTTTAAAATATCTGAA
>JANQLH010000075.1 GCA_028280735.1 SAR324 cluster bacterium
CATCGCCACCAATCGTGAAAATTGACGCTGGGAATACTCTGCAACCGGTTTCTCAAACAACTCGATCTGACCGGAATCCGGATTTAGCTCCCTGTTGATCGTCTTAAACAAAGTCGTTTTTCCCGACCCGTTGGCGCCGATAATACAAAAAAACTCCGCTTTTCCAACATGAAAGGAAACATCCCTGAGGACCTGTTTCCGGCCGTAACCGCAATTAAGATTCCTGACCCGGACAGCATTCATGGCTGCGATCTCCTGAGAAGAATAATAAAAAGAGGAGCGCCGATCATGGCTGTAATCACTCCAACGGGGATTTCCCCCTGGTCCGGTATCCATCTGGCAAGAATATCGCAAAAAACCATGTAGGAGGCTCCGACAAGGATTGTAGCCGGAACCAGCAGGCGATGATCGGGTCCAAACAACATCCGCATAAAGTGAGGAACTACCAATCCTACAAACCCTATAAGTCCGGATTGGGAGATAGTGGCACTGACCATTAATGTCGTTGTGATCAGCAATGTCAGCACAGTGGCCCTGGTATTAACTCCCATGCTCTGTGCCAGATCTTCACCAAGTTGAAGAAGGTTCATCGGGTACGACAACCAGAATATGATCAACAGGCAGGGAATCAGAATCAAAAAAAGCAACAAAACCTGGTCCGGTTCAGCCAGGGACAAATCCCCCATCAACCAGAACAGAACGCTGTGTATTCTGGCATCTTGGACCATGGAGATGAAAAAGATAATAATCGAGGAACAGAACGCGTTCACCATCACTCCCGATAACAACAGGGAATGGTTTTTACCCCAGGGTTGGTTGGCAGAGATCAGGAGAATAACCAAAAGAGTTAAAATGCTGCCGGAAAAGGCCGTTATACCGACTCCCGGAAAATAAGCCAATCCCATGACAATACCTAATATCGCACCAATAGCTGCTCCACCCGAAACACCCAAAATATAAGGTTCTGCAAGCGGATTTCTCAGCAATGCCTGAAATACCAATCCCCCGGTGGAAAGCGTTGCACCAACCAGGGCGGCCAGTATCACCCGGGGAAACCTGATTTTCCAGATGATTGATGCCATCAACGAATCGGAACCCCCTTCACCCGACAAAATCTTGATGAGCCTGCCAGGTTGAAACCCGCTGGAACCGGTTGCCAGTCCCAAAAAGGCAACAACCAACAACAAACAGAACAAGACAAGTGTTGAAAGGATAATTTTTCTGGCTAACCTGAATGAACCTTCTGCCATTTTATTGTTCCGTTGAAGGAAATAGTTCCGGGTGGAATAAATGAGCCAGAATTTCAAGTCCGGTGACCAAACGCGATGTCGGCCTGTCAAACAGGTTTGAATCCACTATGCTGATTCTGTTATGCTTAACGGCCGGTATGTCAGACCACTGGCTCCATTTTCTCTTTTCCTCTTCAAAAGCCGCCTCCCGCGCCATGGAAGAAATCACAATCAGCTCCGGCTTAAGCTCCAAAACCTGTTCCCTGGAATACCTGGGATAAGGAATTGAGCCACTGGTCAGGTTTCTTCCACCGGCTGTGACAATCAAATCATGGATAAAGGTACGAGTTCCCACAGAGACTATAGGTTTGATTCCTATCTGAAAAAACACCCCCGGGCGCTTCTGCACGGAATCAAGCCTGTTTTTGATTCTCAGGATTCGTTGTTCCATCCGACCGACCAACTCTTCGGCTCTTTTTCCCTGACCTAATAAGGTTCCGATATTGCCGATACTGGTCATTACCGAATCGAGATTTTGAGGATTGATCGCATAAACAGGAATGTTAAACTGCTCCAATCGTTTGACGACGGAATAGGTGTTTCCGTCTTTGATTCCAATGCAAAGATCCGGTTCCAACGCCACGATTTTTTCAAGATCCAGGTGAACATAGGAACCAACTTTAGGCAGATAGTTGGCCTCTTCAGGATAATCACTGAATCTCGTAACCCCTACCAGGTGATGCCCTTTGCCGACTTCGTAGACTATCTCCGTCACGCTGGGAGCCAGGGCGATAATTCTTTTCGGATTATCCGGGACCTCAACGGTTCTTCCAACTTCATCAACAACGGTTTTACTCATGATTGGAGAATTAACCAGGATATACAAAAAGCAAATTAATAATACCGAAAATAACTGTTTCATCTCGTCCTCACAGGTCAACAATCGATAGAGCAATACCTATCCCCGGTAATTCGGGGAAGGATTGCCTTTCACGAAGAGTCTTTTTCATGCGGATCACCTTTGGTAACCTGACCTAATTGTTATTCGATCGGAAAAAACCTGTTCCCGTCATCCGATTTTTAATCCATCAATATTATTTTCATAAACTTATCGAATGTCAGAAAAAAGCCTTGATCCCGGCATAAGCAGAACGACCGGGTGTCGCGTAAGACCATTTTTCTTCATAGAATTCATCGTTCAGGTTGTCCACCCTGAAATACCATTCAATGCTTTTGCTGATTTTATGCGTCATGGCCACATTAACAACTGTGTAAGCAGGCATTTTCTCCACCAGGTCACCGTCTTCGGTTTTATCACTATTACCGGCTTTTCTCTCCCCAACCCATCTGATTAAAGCGCTCAACTTAAGCGACTCTATTGGTTTGTAGGTGCTTTTGACAACCCATTTGTGTCTCGGACGATATGCCAGTTGTTCTCCATCGGGATCTTCCGTTTCGTTGTAGGTGTGGTCTACCCGCATTGAAAACTCGGGAGAGGCTGCCACTGAAACAAAGGTCTCCATTCCCCTGGTAAAGGTTTTGCCCTCGGCTTGTTCTAGTTTACTGGTACTAAAGTTGTAAGCGATTCGATCGTCAAACACGACATCAAACCAACTCATGCCTATCAGTAGAGAAGAAGCCTTATATTCAAATCCCAGGTCACGGGAGGTGCTTTTTTCTGGCTCCAGATCAGTATTACCAATAGAAGAATATAGCTGGTACAGGGAGGGAGCCAGAAAACCGGTTCCATAAGATGCTTTGAGTTTCAAGTTACCTAGCCTTAAAGACGGAGCCAAACGGTGAGTAACAGCCGATCCGAAATTCTCATGGGTATCGTTACGAAAGCCAATGCCGACCACCAGGTCTTCATCCAATAGAAAAACCTGGTCATGAACCCATACACTTCTCGTTGTGGCTGACACTGGCTCGATATTACCGCTTTTACTTTCCATGAATTCAATGCTGCGGTCTACTCCGACACTTAACGAGTTAGTGTCAAAATTCAACGTTCCCTGCCAGGACCATTGTTCGATTCTTCCCTTGAAATCGTATAACTTGTCACCTGTAGCGTCGTAATCGTCACGTATGTGGTTTGTGACACTGGCAAGCAGTTTTGATTCAAACAGCTTTTGATCAAAAGAATTGGTCAGTTTTATAGCATTCAAAGAAATGCTGCTAAAATTATGCTGTTCTTTATCACCATCCGCTAGACCATCAGAGCGATCACCTGCATAACCGGCCATTACCCAATCATCCAGGTCCGCCTTGCTGTTGATCAACCGGGATATAATCGCTATTTCCTGATCCGGCAGGTATTCATAACCAAGATTGGCTGAAAGGGTTGCTCCCTCGTAACCGTCTTTTTCAGAGGTATTTCCTTCATGAGGAATCTCATCATTACGATCATTGGCGATGGAGAATCCCTCCATCCGGGTCGCTGATGCAGCAACCGAGTAGTTAAATCTTCCCGTTTTGCCTGTGGCTGATCCATGAACCTTATAAGTCTGGTATGATCCACCCATCAAACCCAGGATGCCTTCCGGCTCATCTTTCCCTTTTTTGGTAATAATATTAATAACACCGGCAGTGGCATTGCTGCCGTAAAGAACACTTTGTGCCCCGGATAATACTTCAATACGTTCAACATTATCCAGCGTCAGGGAGCCGATGTCAGCAGAACGATTGATATTGGAAGGATCATTAAAAGGGATGCCGTCAATTAAAACCAGGGTATTCTTGGCATCAGCCCCCCTGATGAATATGCTGGTTTGTTTACCCATTCCTCCGCTGGAAGTGATATCCACTCCACCCACTTGCCTGAGTATGTCAGCAACCCGGGTTTGCTTGGATGCTTCAATTTCCTCGGGACCTATAACTTTCACCGTGCTCCCTCCAAGCTGATCCTGGGTTACAGGTGTTCTGGTTGCAGTGACAACCACAGGTTCCAGTTGTTTGGGTTCATTTTTATTTTGTGCTGACAGGTTAAAACTATAAAAAACCAATAAGATAATAATTATAAACTTCGTAAAATAACGACTTTTCATTTCAGTCCCCGGTTAAAACAATAGTTAAGATAACTCTTTCGCTTACGGAATCCGATCGTTTGGTCAAAAACTCACTCTGTCATGTCATAGCTTCCGGAGTTGCTATGGCTTAAATCTCTGATTTAAACAGATTGACAAAAGACCGGAGTCGAAAGCAAAAAATGATAAAACTCTTAATCGTTTTAAAGCCTAAGGTTTAGATAAAACACCGAATGTACTTTTTTTGCGAGGCAAAACACGGGATGACTGCAATGTTGCAGTAATAGAAGGGTAATACGAGAGGGAGTTCGAGATAGTATAGTCATCGACTGTCTCCTGTTTACGAGGATTAGTTCAATAGGAAGCTCTGACTAATCGCTGACTGACTAACAGTCTGCGAATCACAGTTGCGGACCAGTGAGGGATTCACACCCTTCTTCCTCCGTTTGAGATGTTTTTACATAAAATACTCGGAATTTATCCGATTCATATTGACCAACTTCTTTGATCACTTTGTCAATTGAAAACGTTTGGGTGGTTAAAAATCCATAATAATATCAGCCTATTATTCTGTTTATTGATCATGGATGACCGATACCCCATGGTCACAATCCTCCCCGACTTTTCAACCCCGGAAAGGTGACGTTGCTTGTTCGGTTTTTTAAATCTCCCAATTCAGTTGCAAAGGAAAAGACACCGAGAACACAAAGATAAAACAAACGAATCACGCGGGCCCAATGAAAAAGCAAATCCTGAACCTCAGATCTGAAATCTAAAATAGAGAGAGTCTTCGTGGTGAAAAAGTGAAAAGGATAACATTGATGGGTAATAAATTACCCATCCTACAATTTTTCAGGGTTATTTTTTTCAACTTACAAACGCATATTTTCTTTAAGTCATTTTTCATTTTTTGATCAAAATTGAATTGGATTAAAAAATTCCAAGATCATCACAAACATGATCTCTATAGTTAGGAAGCACACTTCATTAGAGCTCAATCATCAATAAAGTAGCTACGATTACAGGTATTTATACAAGGTATCTAATCCCCTGGTGTCATCTCTTCAGATAAAAAATTAACAAATTATTGAGAATAATCATGATCTTTTTACCTATTAGTTGCGACAAATTAATTATATAATTATTATTTTTGCCCCGTTTTAATATTTAAACTGATCAAGTAAAATAACTCCTGGAATTTTACAATATTTGCGATTAAACATCAAATTTGTGAAGAAGTATTGTTTCAATCACTTAGTAATTTGATTTTCTGTTTTCGTTGACAACACGGAATTGAAACCCTTAAAACCCTTCCAAAACCATTTTGTTTAATCATCATCGGGCTCGTCCCATGGCAGTTCAACAGGTTACCGGAGGGTAAACATGAAACGTTTTCTGACCTTATTGTTTTTTCTAGCTCTATGTTATTTTGGCCTTGTCGGCTGCACCGGGGGAGGTTCCGATGGAGGAGAAGGAACCACCTTACAAACAGAACCCGTGGATACCCCGCCAGGGGCTGGAGAGGGTGAGGTTCCCGTGCATAATCTCTTTTCTTCAGAACCGGGGACCACGGTGTCCATGAGTGCCCTCACGGGGACCGTGGACCCGGTGGGGACCAATATCACGGATGATTTCGACGGAGACGGCCTGGTCAACAGCAAAGAAACTACCGGCAATGTCTGGGTGGCGGATTATCCGCATATCGGGGCCACTATTGCCACCCCGGTCACCATGCGCATTGAGATTCTCTATAACAATGAAACCAGCTCCAAGGAGCTCAGCTCAGAAATCATGGCTGAGGATACGGAAAACACCAAGGTCAACTCTTCCGATGTGGTCCATCGTAAAGAGGTCAACAATAGAACGGTGCAATTTCAGGACAGAATTCTGACAACGAGTTCACAAAATTTGAACATTGGTGCCCGTAGAATTGACGGATTTAAAAAAGGGCGTATAGCTGCCAATATCAAAACTGCGGGAATTGGTAGTGTACGAACCAAAGGCACCACCAGCCTTTCCAATTCCTATACCGACACCACGGACCGGACCTTCACCGATTGGGCGGACAAGCCTTTTAAAAACGATGTGGACGCGGAAGGCTGGGCTCAAAAAGACAACTCCAAATCCAAACGGGCCAAACAACTCAGAACCGAGTACCGCACGGTCAGTGATACCACCAAAAAAATCAAACCCAATTCGGGGTATGTGAGAGCATCCCTTTACATCACCAACAACACGGTGAACATGCCGGTCAAGCTGTCCAATATTTTATGTTCCTTTATGCTGGAAAATGCCGATGGCAGGCTACTGCCCGTGCAAAGTTTCCGCTTGAGAAACGATGATTACTCCATGTTCGAACTCAATCTTTATGGAGGGAAAACCTTCGGACCGTATGTGATTGAGTTGGCCAATCTAAACTCCCAGGAAATCAAGGATGCCATTGCCAAGGGTTACAACCCCCGTATTTTCCTGGTGGATTATAGAATGGAGCATGTACCCGATTCCAATTATCGCACGGCCCTCAGTGGCAGTTTCTCCGGAAACAACCTCAAGATCATTGAAGAGAATGCCAAAGGACGAACCGCCGGTATCAAGCTGGTGTATCCCGGTGATCGCCAATTTTTCCGGGTCACCGCTTTTGATACCGATGGGATTGAATCAAGAACCGGTTCGGTGGGAGCCACCACCTTTTCCCCCGGTGTTTCCCTGGAAAAAGCTCTCAATCGAATCACCTATTCAGGGGTGGATATTCAGTATGCCGATATTATCTTTGATATGTCGGGCATGGACCCGGAATTTTCGATTCCAAGGTTTCACATCCGCACCATTAAAAGCATCAACGGGGAGGAGATGAACCTGCCCTTCCCGGTTGTGGATAGTGTTCCTTACAAGACCATCACAGGAAATCATGTGGATAAAGATGGTATCAGCCTGGGCGGATCTTCCACGGCTTACCTGGTAAAACCCATCGGTGAATGGACCGACCAGGAAATCCAGGACTTTAAAGTCTGGGCCGTGTTTGAAAACGGACGCTATTATCTCCACACAGGCGATGTCTTATCAACCGGGGATGTTCCCAGCTATTTTGAATACCAGATTCCGGGACAGACAGCGGTCAGAGTCCCTATGGTCAAGGGCATCCAAAGCATGATCTGGCCGGGGGATCATTATGATATCGTCTGCCTGGAATTTGAAGAGCAGGAAGAGGAAACACAGGTTTTTGGAAGCAATCCCCTTGAAACAGGAGAAGCCCTTTCTTTTAACACCAAATGGAACCTGGATACTATCGAAGAGTTTCCTTTCCAACCTGATACCGGGTCTACCTACCTAGGTGAAGCTATCCTGGGAGATACCATCGAGTTTACCATCAAACTCAACCAAACCCGTTATCTCAATCCCGACTTCGGTACACCGGATACCACCACCGAACCCGGTAAACGCATCTACAAAGCGTTCAGCTATGATCTGGATCGACCGGTGGTCGCCAGGAAATTCAATCTGGATGAAGCAGTAGATTTTGAGATCAGTTTCGGTCTGGGTGGCCAGTACAAGCATTGGACCAACCTGGTTGACCCCATCAACCGCAGTCCTTCTTCCATCTACCCCCTGGATGTCAGCGATCGCAACTGGAACTACCTGGACCAGGAATTCACCATCCGTATTCCCAACCCCATGGATCTGGATGGCGTCGGACCCGACGGCACCGTCAAGGTCTTCATCCGACCCGCCAGAAACAATGCCTACCGGGAATCGGTCTGGCCATTGCCTTACACCGAAGTCAAACAATTCCGAGGCACCCTACTCACCGCAGCCAATACTGGCGCCACCCAACTTGAAGTGACTGACACGGTAGGAACCGCCCACGTAAACGACACCCTCTACCTGGATGGCAACGGCTACCAGATCAGTACTGTGGATGCCCAGGCAGACAAAACCGTCCTCACCCTGGCAACCACCCTGCAATCGGACAAAGCAGAAGGCGAAAAGGTCTATATCAACCTCCATGCCCCACTCACCGAACCTGAAATTCATTTTGAGTTGGATGATAACTTCGAATCAGACTGGAACCTGACCAACCAAGATTCAACTATTGATAGCGGAGATGCCTATAAACCACTCACCGTCACGGATCAAGATCCGGATACTCCGGCTAATTATCTAGGTTACTACAACAACCTAATGGAAACCAACTGGATTGGCGCCCAGACTTACGCTAATCCTTATTGGAACCAGTGGGCTGATAGTTCAAATATCGACAAACTTACTCAAAAAGGGACAGATGGATCGCAGGTGAATAATCCTGATAATCCATTGAATTTGAAAAATGAATTCATGGGAAGCGCTAAAAAAATTAGCTCAGGTAACAATCACGAAAATAAAATTGAAAATTATCAATATGTGGTTATGCTCGACAATAAACTACTCATCACATGGTCGGAAAATCTTGGTGAATCAGATGGAACAAAAGGAAAGATTTTTAATTTAATTAAAGATAAAGAAGTAAATGAAATAAAAGAATTTGATATCTCAACTAGACCAACTAGTTATTCAGCTGCCTTCCCTTTTGATGATAATCAAAAAGCTTTGATAGCTACTCATTCATTAAGGCTAGAGCTTGATATAATCGATTTATCCCCAGGTAATGAAGGAAATAAACTAGTACCTCAAATTTCTTTTGGACATGAAGATTTTTCAAAAATTTCAAAGCTACAAGGTGATTTTAGTGGAGTTAGATTCACTAACTATAATCAAAAAGCTTTGATTTCCTGGGACACCTATGACGGCAGTTATAAAGTTAAAGGCCGATTTATTGACTTATCTGAAGGAAGTTTAGGCGAATTAATCGGAACTCAGCATTTCGATATCCATGAACGTCCTGGTGGGGTCAGTAGAGGGTTTCATGACGTATCACTTTTTGGATCCAGTGCTTTTTTTGTTTGGCGGTGCATGGGTAGTGAATTAAAAGGTAGATTTTTTGACATGTCCAATGGAAATGAAGGAAACGCCTTGACAAGCGAGTTTACATTATCTGATACATCTCTTTCAATAAGACCAAAGATTTTATCTTCAAATAACAGAGCTTTGGTTCTATTTGCTGATGGCGCTCTATTTCGTGAAGGCGATATCAAACTGCAGACTATTGATGCCGAATCTGGAAATTTGGGTAGCCTATTAGGATCCAAAAAGACAATTTCGAGTTCAAATGCAAACAATCAAGATAATCCTTTTTTCTATAAATTTGAACAAAGGGCGTTAATAGTTTGGGCATCAAGTCATGAAACAGTCGGTACTTACCAAATAATGGGGCAGATTATAGATTTAACACCTGGTAATGAAGGTAACAAAATTGGTGACGAAATCACGTTTTTAGGCACCAAAACAGATTACGAAATAACTCCGATTCTAGATGGAGTAAACAACAATATTCTAATTACCTGGGGAAATGGAAACCTGGAAAGAAAAGCAAAAACTATCGAAATTGATCTCCAAAATAACGAAGTTTACCAGGGCAATACATTTGTTTGGAATGGATCACGGAAGCATTACACCAAAAGATCTCAAATCGTTACCAATCATAGTCCAATTATTTCATTCCAAAAGGGTGGAAGTCTCTATTTTCAGTTTTTAAATTGGCGAATCGACGAACGAAACTTATTCAAAGCCCCGCTTCTGGAGCGTGACTACGAAGTCAAAGCCCGGATTGTGGAGGAGTTGCAGTAGGCAATAACACTATTCACCACGAAGACACGAAGAACACGAAGGAAAAACAAATCTTCAATCTTAGATCTAAAATCTAAAATGGAAAGTGTCTCTGTGGTTGATATTGACCGGCTTGAATAAAGTAAAAACAATCTAACCACAAAGACACAGAGTACACAGAGAAAAACAATTATAAAAAACCTTCGTGTCCTCCGTGTCTTCGTGGTTGAACGCAACAGGTTTAAGTAATTCAGAAAACAATCTAACCACACAGACACAGAGTACACAGAGAAAAACAAAAGTAAAAAACCTTCGTGTCCTCCGTGTCTTCGTGGTGAAAAAACTAAAAAAGCATATGCAAACAAGTAAAATCAGATCCTCTTTTTCGAAGTGTACCCTGTTGTGCAGTGTGCTGGTTTCCCTGCTGATCATCGGCT
>JANQLH010000095.1 GCA_028280735.1 SAR324 cluster bacterium
TTTATGACGCTGGCGCTTACGCCTATATCATGAGTTCCAATTACAACTTGAAAATGAGACCCGCCGAGTACCTGGTGGATGGAAAACAGTTGACACGTATCAGAAGGGCTGAAACCATGGACGACTACATGCGGCTATTTGAGAATGATCCTGTCGCAATTTAGCATGAGATTTCCATTCTGCAAGAAGGTTGTATTTGAAAGCTTTCAGTCTTAAATTCCATTTACTTTGTTACGGCCTGTTGTTAGTTGCGGGCACCCTCCTGTTTCGAACCACAGATTTGGACTACTGGTTCAGCGATCTCTGGTATTTTAGCGAAGACAGCTGGGTCGGCATCGATCATCCTTTCTGGGGACCTGTTTATAAATACCTTACTGGTCCTAACATCATCGCGCTTTACCTGGGCATTGTCAGCCTCATCTACGCCCACTATATTGCCAAAAACAACAAACTCAAATGGTCGGCAACCTGTGTGGTAATCGCCATAATTATTGGTCCCGGAATCCTGGTTAATGGTATCTTAAAGCCGGCTATGGGTCGTCCCAGGCCTTATGTAATTGAGAGATACCAGGGGGAGGAAAAATTTGTACCGGTTTGGCAAAAAAGCAACATCGGGAAAAGTTTCCCCTCGGGTCATGCAGCATCCGGTTTTGTATTAACAATTTTATTCTACATATTTTACCGAAATCGCAGAAAACTCGCATGGTGTTGTTGGTTTGGAGGAATCGGATTGGGAACCCTGTTGAGTATTGGAAGAGTTGCACAAGGAGGGCATTTTGCGTCTGACGTTTTCTGGGCTTTTGGTCTTACCCAGGTTGCAAATTCTATTGTTTACTTCAAACTGCAACCCTTGATATACCGGCAAACGGAATCGAAAACACAAACCCTGCGAGAAGCGTCAGGCAAAAACAAAATTGTTTTTTCCGCTTTATCGGTTTCCGTCACTGCAATATTTTTATTCGGATACCTGGTCAATTTCCCTTTCACGTTCCATAAGACAAGCTTCAGCTCGATTCCCAATCACATCAATCAAGTGAATATAAATGCAGACCTTGAAAACGAACGAATTGTTTTAATTGACAGGGATGACAAGTCAATCGGAATCGATCACCTGGCTTTTGCAAACGGTTTTCCCTGGTCCGATGCCAGTGCGCATACCTCAGTGGAAACTGAAGGAAACACGTTGATCTATTCAATCAGAATTGATGATTCCGGATTTTTTCGTGACTATAAGGGGAGGATCAAGATATTCCTTCCAAAAAGCCTTCCCATCGATTTTAGCCGGATGGAAGGTTCCGTTTCGGAAGATCTTCGCAAACTACATAAATAGCATTCAAGATTCATCCTCATTTTTTATCAAAAACCGATCCAGGGTTTGGTTACGCCATTGACTGTAAACAATCATCAATTTTGCGTCATCGTATTCATTTTCCGGGAAAATATCGACATATTTTGAATACCGTTTTTCCCGAATCACCTTTAGCTTAGCCCTGGTAGCCTCCAAAATCTCATTCTCAAAACAGGATTCATTCACTGCCAATTCAAGATATTTCAAATGCATTGCAAATGGATTGCCGGGATCAGGCGCCGTTTCCTTGAATGACAGGGGAAAAGAAAAAAAAGCTTCCAGGCTGACATGTGGGGCTCCCTCTTCAAAACCGATAGGAACAATTTCCCGGGAGAAAAGATCACCATATATATAGTCTTCGGAGCCTTTTGTAATATCTTTTCCTGCGGAAACAACAGGCTGAATTGTCTCCGCATCGTCCAATGATTGTAATTGCGAGGAGGTATCTTTTGGTTCGCTATTATTCCCGAGATCATCGATATCGTGTCTCTCGGCTGGGTGGGTAATTTGACTGATATGTATTTGGGCCTGATTGCGGATTTCTTCCGAGTGCCGTTCAACGTCTTCTTCCGTGATGGCTGTTTTTGTACTCACATCCTCAACAACAGGTTTGATTCTTTCCGAATAACCCGCGACATTGCTTTGATCCACGGAAACCTTGCTTAATGTTCCTGAGGCAAGTTTCGCGAGGTAATCCAGGTAACTCTGCACCTTATCAAAGGTCAATGCTCCTTCCTTCCTTACCTTCTGATAGTGCTGCTTCATAAACCTTTGCAAATACTGACTCACCTGGTCCTGGGTTAAACCTTTTGCGTGTTTGCTGCTTTGCAACCTTTTCCAAAGCATCTTTCTTCTTGATGACCCCGGTGTCAGCAGGACATTGCTTCCCTGAGGATCATTTGATTCGCTTGTCTTTCCCATAAGTCATTCAAACCGTATACTCATGCCTGTATTGCTGCCGAAGTATGACCTTCGCCGGAGATTTTTGTTTGAAGTATGTGCTGAAGTTTGGCAATTGCATCCAATATAAATTTGGACTGAATTTCATTGACATTGAATTCTGTTTGAATGGAACTGATTTGCTTCAATCTTGCCAAATTGGAATTGGTCTCATCCACCAAGGCGGTAAGACTTTGCTCTACAATATTAGACACTTGCAATACCAGCTCAAGCGCCTCATTGGTTAAGGCAGTTTTATCCGTTTTAACCAGCGTATCCAAATGAATCTCGCCACTCTCCTTTGTTAGGTGATAAGATCCTTCAGGTGCTTCAATCTGCAATGATTCCAACAACGATTCCATTTCACTTTTTATATCAAGAAAAACAGACCTGGGAGGAGCAGGCTTGATATTGTCTTTTAATTCATCGGCGAATACTTTAGACACTATTTCGCTCTGCACAAAACGCCAAAGTGTATAAGCTTTGTTGCCCTGTTCTTCAGGATTAAGCTTTGGGAAATCCCGTTTTGTCTGTTTGACAATTTCATTGTATACCTGCCGGGAAAGCTTTTCCGAACTGATAGCTGTCTGCCTTTCCAGGGTGATTCCCAGTATATCGTATACCAGTTTAATGATTCTGTCGTATTTGGTTTGCTGCAGACGGTTTTCGTTGCTTTCGAACTCACGGACCTTCTTTTCAACCACAACGACTTCAACAACCTGCGAATACTTTTTAACAAATGTGTCCCTCAGTTCCGAGACAATGGATATGCTTTCCAGATTTTTATAGATCATCCATTGCAGCAGGGGTAAATATTCCGACTCAAACTGGTCAGGCATGGGCTCGCTGTTGATGATCCAGGGGATTCTTTTTTTAGGTATGACGATGATTAAGAACAGATCATCAAGTGGCTGGTCGGGGGTCTTTTTGGGCATTTTCAGGATCCATTCATCTTGATTCTCCTCGGAGTCTCCTTCAACCGCTTGTTGCCATGCATTTCCACCTATCAACGTACCTGGTTTTACGGGTCCAAAATTTTTATCCCCTTTTTGCAGGCTGATACCTTCGGATAGGGGAATCCAATAATGAGTTATCAATTGTGTTTCCGGAACGATATCTTCCGAATTGCCCTGGCAAAGGTAAAATAGTTCTTGAAGCCGCTTTTCCGTGAACCCGACAGGTTCCAGATTCATTTGCGATATGATTTGCCTGAATGCTTTATTCAAACTCTTTTTTAATGGTTCCGATGCGGTGGTTTTGATGATGTCACCGATCATCGGTACCTTGCCTTCCGTAAATCTTATGACACCGGCGTAAGTATAAGTGTGGCCGACTATCCGGCTATTGTAAGCTTTAAATCCTTGGTTGATAATTTCGATTCGTTGATCGAGGGCTTTTTTTGCTTCAATTTGCTCATCTGTCGCTTCATGCTTGATTTTTGACAGCTTTTTCACTTTCTCAAGCAAATGTTTCATTTTTGAAACAGATTCGTTGAACTCATTCTCACAGGTAGCGGAGAGTTGGGCGGTTTGTTGTGCTACTTGTGCCAGAACCCTGTTTGGATTTTTAAGGACAAACATGTCGCTTAATGTTTTCAAATAGGCGCTTAAATTAAACTCATTTTTGGTTTTATCCCTGCTGAAGAAATTTTGCGCTTTAAGTTTGTCTGATTCGTACTTTTCTTCCCGTGGGAGAACCTTCCTGAACATGAACTTGCGTTGAATAGAAACCAGCAGAGTATGCATCCGCATTTGGTATATTTTCGGGTTGAACAATTCTACATCGCCTATATTTATGGGCAGCTGGCTGTTGGGAAGGACTTTGACCAGCAGTTCACTTAACGTTTCCAACCATCTCCGCCAAATCGTTTGTTTCTGATATACAAACGCCTGATCGGAACCCCGGAAGTTTTTACGGGAAAAACGTTTGTCAAGGACGGTAGTTAAGATATCAATCAGAGTCTTGGTCGTATAAGATACGTTGTTTGGCCAGGGAAACCCGTGAACCGATTTTAAATACTGAATGATAACCTGCCATACCTTTGGCTCCCATTCCTTCTCTTCCTTTTTGTTCAGTGCATTGCTGATCAATTGTATGTTTAACAGCTTTAGCTGTTTGTTGACTTCATCCCATAACTTTTTTTGTATTTCACTGTATTTGAACAATCGATTTTGTATCTCAAGAAAGAGATTATAATAGATTTTCCTCTCCTGCATGAAACTGGTGTCTTCAAGATTGTTCGTCTTAAAATCACGTAAAAACAAACCCATTGGTATTTTTAACACCAATGCCTGTCCTCCTTCCGCCACCCTGATAGTCGCATTTCTTGTGGAATTTCTGTCTATTATTGCCTTATCGCCGAACAGGGCAGGCGCTTCCATCTGGACAATTACCTTATCAAACACAACAACATCAGCTAAATGATTGCAAAGAAGAAAGAGATCCTTACCATGTTCCCCTTGCCTGATGATATGATAGTCGGGATCGAAGAATCCAAATTCCAGGTCTTGAAGAAGCCTTTTGCCAAGTATATCCAAACAAACTTTTGAAAGAGGGTAGGATTTGAGCAGGGCATCCGAGGCCATCATCGCATCAGCGCCGAATTCGGATATCTTGTAATACTTGTTGATTTGATAACTCATAGCCGGTTTAAATTGTTAACAGGGATTTCCAACCATGATACCACCGTCCCGTACCTATTACCAGAATAAAAAAGAACCCGGTTTTTAACGATTCAGATCGATCGTAATTGTTGAATATTGGCCGGAAGGAAAAATGAAAATTATCCTCTTACTTGACGATTGGAGAAAGGATACTTAAAGTTTTACATTCGTTTATGTGCATAAAGTCTTGTTTTTTTTCAGCAGTAACGATATTAATAGCGGCGTACAAGATCCTTTATCTCGTCTAGAATGGCACATATTGGCTGACGAGAACCTGAAAGCCGGAAACAGCCAGAATAATGCCGTGTTTTGGGCAAAAGCATTCTTACCACAAATTTTAACTTCCATGGACGTAACAGATTTTCTTGAACGGCATGTCACTCAGATTGACGGAATCATACAGGCGACCTGCAGAAAGAAAAACATAAATGGGGAACAGGCTAAGGATTTTAGGTCTTACGTTTATGAAAAGCTGCTGGAAAACGATGCAAAAAGATTGAAAGACTTTCAGGGAGATTATAAAACCTCATGGACCGGATATTTAACCATCGTGATTACACGATTGGCCATCGACTTTATTAAAAAGAACTGGGGTCGCTGGGAAAACTCATCTGCTGCAAGAATGTTAGGGGACGTAGCGATGAAGTTGGAAACCATGATCTACCGCGACAAAATCACTTTCAGTGAAGCCTCTGAAACGATGATGGAGTCAATGCAACACACCGTGATGCATCGCCTGACTGCCACGGAATTTGACACCCTTCAGAGTGAACTGCCGGAAATTACCGTTAAGAAGCTGGAAACTTTAGTAAAAAACACCGTCTACTTAAAAGACGGATTTGAAACCGTACTCAATGAGACGTTATCTGAAACCGAGAATCAATACATTCCGGTAATACTTGAAAAAACGGAGATGAGATTAACCCAGGAACTGCTTGAAGAATGGGATCTCGCCTTCCAGGGACGTATGCCGGCTCGCAGGTCTGTTACCACATTTTTCGGTACCCAAAAGGATCAGGAAGAACCCGGCTTGGATTTAATCGCCAATATTCCGGATGAATCTAATCCAAATCCCTTGGAAAGTTTATTGGATGAAGAACTCGAAACCCAACTGGCTTCTTTTATTAACAACCTGTTAGACAGTCTTTCAGATGAAGACTGGACAATAATCACCTTCTTTTTGATTGACAATCTGCGAATTTCAGAGATTGCTCGTATCTTGGATGGCGAAGAAGCAGAATCGTTGAAAAAGAATAGTAAAAAGACGCCTGTTTCATCAAAGAGTTGGAAACATGTGAACAAGCGAGTTTCATTTTTCATGAAAAAGCTAAAACAAAAAGTAGACTCGCTCAGGGTCGACAAGGAAGATCGGCAAACTGTATCTAAATTCTGCCTCTTCCTGATTTCAAAAAAAATACAGAAAAAGTAACGTAGCCGTCGTCCAGAAAAATAAAGCGAATCATAACTGATAACACATCAAATTTCTACGATTTTCGTAAATAATTACCGTCCAAGTCGAATGAAAAAATCAAAAGGAAATCCCCCGGGACCAAACAAACCTGAATCCTGCCCTGCTCCAGGCATGTTATCGGCATTCATTGAAGGACATCTTTCCAAAGAAGGAAGAAATCTGGTTTTCAGCCACTTAAGACAATGCGAGGAATGTTACTTGGTCGTAACTGATTCGGTAAAGCTTGTCCGTGATCTTCCCGACGGTATTCGAGAATCAGAAATCATTTACACTCCGTCCGAACCCCTCACCCATCCTCCAAAACGAAGAATTCCCGTATTAATGAAACGATTTGGCAAACTGCAAAACGTAGCGCTGGTTTCACCAATCGCCGCTATCTTTTTGTTTACAGTTTTGTTTAAAGGCGGGCCGGAATGGGGATCTGATGAAGTATTCAATGCGTTGAAAAACGTCAACGACTTCACGGAGATTAGTCGCTCCCTGCCTGTCGAAGAGTTCAAACCGCTGACACTTGGATTCAATCATGGCCTTTCAGATCAAAAACTGGCCTTTAAAACCGGCGTTTTACTGGGAAAGCTTGAAATCAGCCGTATTGCAGGAGACAGTGAAAAAAGTCAGCATTATTCAGTCAAGCTGGTTTCTCTTTTGGACAAATCGGAATTTACCAACCAGCTTAACCAACAAGATCAACAAGACTTGCAGGTCCAAGTGGACCTGATAGAGGATCATTTTTTGAACTCCACAGTCGACTTCTACTTCAAACTGGGGCTTTTTGTAGAATCCGGCAAGGCATATTCTCTGGTAAACAAATCAGAATTATTCGACAGTAGTTATTTAAAAGCCCTAATCGAGCATCCTCAATTTGATTCATTACCTCCCGGCGTCGCCCGCAGATTCCAAGAGATAGAGAGTTTGTTAAACAAAAATTCAGTTGCGCAAAATAACGAAATCATATACAAACTCTTACAAGATATACAACAAATTTTATCTTAGGCGGCAATCCTATCTTATTTGTATATCAAAGATATTTCTCCTTCCAAATTAGTAGGTTACACTAGTTGGGAATAATCGGAATGGGTCAGTTTCATTTTAAACAGAAGCGAACTGCTTACTACCCGTTATTATTAGTTGCATTTTGCCTCATTCCTCTCATCCTTCCAGCAGCTATAAATAACAGGGGAAGTAGTTCATTTTATATTGACGAATACGGCGTATTAGCTCCAGGCCACAGCAAAAAGGTTGAACAGGCTCATATCGTATTTAACCGATTAATCAGGGCCAATTCGGCGGATAATCAATCCCACTTTAAATTGATTGTTTTGCCCAAGACTGCAGCTAACTGGGAAAACTGGGCGATGAGTCTGCCGGATGGTACTATCGTTCTGGTAGAAAACCTGCTGGATGTATGCTTTGATGAGTCGGATAAGATCTCCGAAAAGGGAAAAGCTCGACTTGCTTTTATTCTGGCCCATGAAATTGCCCATCTAAACGGAAAACACCATACCTATCTGCAACATGGCCATTCATTGCAATTCCAAAATAACAACGCATTCGCTTCCTGGGAGAATCTAAGAAAAATAGAAGCGAATGCGGATTACTCGGGTTTGATTCTGATGACAATGGCAGAATACCAACCCAGGTTTCTCATGGACCAATCCAACTTCTTCCTGGAATATATCAAATCGGTTCGCTCAAACTTCAGTTTTGATAGTCACGATGAACCAATAAAAAGAATGAGGGTTCTCAAAAACAATCTTAAGCCGTTGATTAACGAACTCCCCTTGTTTGCCAACGGTGTTAAGTTTTTTGAACAACGTGAATATAAAAAAGCAATTGAAAACTTTCAACAGTTTGCAGCATTCTTCCCCGGCAGAGAGGTATACAACAATATTGGTCTTGCCTATTATCAGCTGGCGTTGCAGGATCTGGCTCTTTACGATTCGAAAAACCTGTATCGTTTCATGCTTTCCACCAAAGTAGACAGACAAACCTTGGCTATCAATCTTGTTCCCGGAATCAAGGGAAGCCCAAAAAGCATTCAAAATCAATTTAAACACCATTTGCAAAAAGCCGAATCAAACCTGGGCCTTGCCATCAGTAAAGATCCGGAATACTTGCCGGCAAAGATCAACCTGTCTTCTGTTCTGATAACGTCTGATAAATCCGAACCCGCTCTCGAACTTTTACAAGATGTCTTGCGAAAAAAGCCTGCCGACACGGAGGCATTAAACAACAAGGCTATCGCACTTTACATTGCCTCTCCTGAAAGAAACGCGAGACGGGCTGTCTCTATTTTGGATATGGTTGCAGAAAATAGTTTCGGTAGCTCACAACGGTTTTCCCGGTATAACAAAGCACGAATCAGGGCAGAACAACTGGACTGCTACACACCGGGAACAGTTCCGGATGATGACGAATGCCTGCTGCTGGCTAAAAAATCATGGTCACCCTTCTTAAAAGAAGAAAATGAGGATGTTTACAACCAGCGAGTTAGGCTTGAACTGGGCGAAAATAGACAAAGAACCGACGAAATGAATGAAAATAGGAGGATTGCGCTGGTCATCGGCAATAGCTCCTACACAAAATCTCCGCTGCTGAATCCTGTCAATGATGCCGCCGCCATGAGAAATACCTTGGAAAGACTGGGATTTGAGGTTCACCTGGGACTGGATTTGAACCGATTGGAGTTACTGCGGCTTATCGATCGTTTTGGCAGCAGGCTCACCCCGGATAGCACCGGATTGGTCTTTTATTCCGGTCATGGTTTGCAAGTAAATGGAGAAAACCTCTTGCTTCCCATCGAACTCGAGGTTCAGTCGCTGGACAACCTGGTTTCCCTGCAGGAAAAAGGAAGGGTGCTCAGAGATATTTCCGTCAGTCTTCAGGTCATACTCAAAAAGTTGGCTGAAGCAGGGAATCTACAAAACATAGTCATTGTGGATGCCTGCAGGGATAATCCAATTCCGGGATTAAGCGAGGAATTTCAGGGATTTGCAGAAATGTCAGCCCCGCCCAGAACCTATGTGGCCTATGCGACATCCCCGGGAAAAATTGCCTGGGACGGACTGGACGGCGACAATGGCATTTTCACGCGATCGCTGCTACGCCATATCGGGATAGCCAATATAGACATTCATGAACTATTTCAGGCTGTTCGAAAAGATGTGGCAAACAAAACAGGGAACTACCAGATAACCTGGGATGTTTCCACCCTGGACGAAGCATATTATTTCAATCCGGCAAAACCCCAAGACTGGACCTGGCATATCGCCGCAGGAGCAATCGCACTGATTGCAGCTTGGCAATCCAAAGCAGAAGCGAGAAACTATCGACAACTCTCCAGTGAAAACGATCTGCTCATCGAAAAATACGGATCTTCCATAAACCTGGCTCAATATCTCGATATTCGGGAACTGTATTATGTAAACCAGGAGAAGATGAAGACCCATAAAAGGAATTATCAGACATTGGACGTCATCACGGCAGCCGCATTAATTTGGGGTGCATACTTATTTATGTATGAAACCTATGACGAAGGGATTTACGATACGGACGAAGATATCCTGAATACCAATTTTGTCCTGTTTCCGAACAATCAACAAAACACCTACGGGTTTTCAGTCCAATGGCGCTGGTAGAAGTTCTCAATACATACACATCGCTGGGAAGATTTTTAGTCACAGCCGGCATTGTTTTGCTCGCAGCCTGTGGAACACTGGATAATTCCGACTTGGCTGGCGATGCGGACAGTAGGGAGTTGAAAGATAGTAAAAAGGTTTCTGCAATAAATTTTAATGGTAATGACGAATTGAAAAGTTGCGTTTTAGATACAGGGGCTGAATATGTTTTCGAGCTTATGGCATTGAATTGTAGTTACTCTAATCCACCAATTGAGGACCTTACTGGATTGGAAAACTTTACAGCATTAAGAGAACTATATTTATTTAATAGTGCTATTAGAACTATTGAAGAATTGAAGTATCTAACCAAGTTGGAAGAGTTGTATTTGTTTAATAACCGTATAGAAGATTTTACTCCAATCGCAAATTTGAAATCCTTAGAATATTTATATATTGATAACACTGACATTAAAACCTTGAAACCACTTCGAAATCTGACCAACCTTACTTATCTTGGAGCGTCAGGTAATGTGGGATTAACAGATCTAGAATGGCTTAAAGACATGGAAAGATTGCAAAGCTTAGATCTTCGAGGGAAAAGGGATATAGATGAAGAAATATCAAATTTGTCGAACCTTTACAGTTTAAAAGTTTTGGCGCTAGCTGATAATGACATCTCTGATGCAAGTTACCTCAAGGATTTAGAAGGATTAACTTTTCTATCTTTATCTTATAATTCCATCACTAGATCTTGCGATTTGAAAAAATTGATAAACCTCACTGGACTGCACTTAAACAACAACTTTATTTCTGACGATGTTTTTTGTTTGAGATACATGTCTAAAATTGAAGATGCAGTTGACAAGCGTCTAATTTTAGAGGGTAACAATAGTATAGACTGCCATGATGCAAACGAATTGGAAAAAGCTCTTGAAGATGATGTTACTAACGACACTAAGGTAATAAAACCAGGAGGTTGTTAATAGATTAATAATCAGTTTTTTTAAGACTACCTCTGCGAAAGACAATATATTCAGAGAACTCATTACGCTTTAAACATCTCTTTGATCCTTACAGTTTATTATAACCATCCTGAATTTGGATCCTCAGCACAATCTTTTTCAATAAAGGTTTTTATTTAATCGCAAAACTAAGATTTTTTTAGAAAATTCTTATATGATGTCGTCTATTTTTATAGATCGTATCAATCAGATAAAACAACCTCATTAAAAGGAAAAAAATGAAAAAAATCTCAATGTTGGTGTGCTTTACTTTAATGTTGGTATTTTCTACTGCAAACGCTACAAACTCAGTAATAGATAATTCAGGATTGATTGATTTCAAAAAGGCGCAACCGAACAAGATAATCGACAATTTGTTCCCATGCCCATATGATTGGCAAAAGCCACCTAAATGTATCGGGTAAGAAAATAGAAAAAACATATATAAAATGCTAGTAATATTTCTGCAAATGGCATCAAAGAATCTCTGATATCCCGATGATTTATGGTAAACTTGCTAGCAATAGAATATCGTCAAGAATATGCTAGCAAGTTACAACTATTTCAACTCCTCTTTTTTCTTTTCTATTCTCTCTCTGCTTCCTGCAAAATCCCCACTGATCGTCGTCTATACAAGCGAATCTTGATATGAACCTTCCATAAGTTCCTTGTTGATCGTTGCCTGGAGTAATGTATCCCTCTTAGAGAAAGACTAACAGGAGATCTAAACTCAACGAGCTAAAGACATGAAGATAGATAACCTCGTTAGGACTGATTTTGAGGTAGTTTCACCCGAGGTAATGCTTTCGGATTTGGATGAGTTGCCGGCCAATTATTCATCTCTTGAGATTACTTTCAAGTTTCTCCCCGCTTTTCTATTTCATTTTAATTAGATAAATACAATCATCGTATTTTTAAGATCTTTCAAGAAAATATGTTTTGGCATTGAGTTTTTAATGTAGGATCAAGTTTTTTAAAAAATCAATAGCTCTTGTCGTCTAAATCATTAGATCGTAAAAACCAGATGTTAAATAAAAAATGAAGAATCTCAAAAAAAGGAGATAATATGAAAGTTAAAACCTTGCTTTTGTTATTGGCTTTTTCATTAACAGTGCTCTTCTCTAATTCATTTGCTTCATCAGCCATAATAGTCTCATCAGTTGACAAAGCCTATAAAGTTGAGCAAGTAGAAAAAACAGTCGATTATCTTTGGCCTTGCCCTCACGAATGGCAGATTCCTCCGAGATGCAGATAACGAGTGATTTCTAGGGATCGGGAATAATTAACGATCCCTAAAGCCTCCAGAACAAAGAGCATCATTCCTTCCAAATCTCTAAATTCTTCTTAGTCACAAAATCCCCTTCCATCTTCGTCTATAAGCGACTCTTGAACTGGTCCTCTTTAGCCTCTTTATTGATCGTGGTTTGGAGTAAATTATTCTTCCCTAAGCTTCCATAAGTCAATTCACTATCTCCTCTCAATTATCTAACGTTTATCTTTTCTACATGTAAACTACTTAATAAATTCAACTACCTCAGAACTATCTCGCAGTTCAGCGGTTATCGTATTTTTGGGATGTTTTTATAAAAAAATCAACAATTGCGTCGTCCAAATTACCAGAACGTATACATCAGATTTTGAACAGAACTGTTAAACAAAAAAGGAGATCCAAATGAAAGCGAGGATTGTTTTTATAATTTTAGCGATTTTTACACTTATTGGCTTCTCTTCAGCTAACGCTTCGGATAATTCCAGAGAAATCACGAATATGCTTCTTTTCAAGCAAGCTCAACCCATTCAGGTTGTAGAATATATGTATCCTTGCTTATTCGAATGGCAAGTTCCTCCGCTATGCAGATAAAGCTTTTTAAGCCCCATGAAATTTGGGGTGAGGCAGTTTCACCCCAATGACTATTTCTAATGAACATTCTTTGTCTTATTGAAAAATAAATCCCTCGCAAAATCCCCACCTGTCGTCGTCTATATAACCGACTCTACAATTGAATTTTGCATAACCTCTTTATTGATCGTTGTTTGGAGTAGGCATTCCCCTGTAGCAAAAGACTAACAGGCGATCTAAACTCAACGAGCTAAAGACATGAAGATAGAAAACCTCGTTAGGACTGATTTTGAGGTAATTTCACCCGAGGTAATGCTTTCGGATTTGGATGAGTTGCCGATTAATAATTCATATCTTGCGGTTTACGATCAAGATGAGTTCCTGGGCACAATTTCCACCCTCCGACTAATTCCCCCGCCAAACCGATCTGCAAAACAAAGCCTTGATGATTGCCCTGGAATTGAAAAGAACACTGAAATTGAAAGAGCGGCAGAGATAATGCAAGAGCAGCAGTGCACCTATGCCAAAATATTCGATCAAGGAAACTTCATTGGCATTCTATTGTTTAAAGACTTGGTGTCTGCTCTTCTTAATCAAACATCGCGCCCTGACCTGCCGGTGGATGACCCTTTCGACTCCCTCCATGAAACTATTCAAAAGCAGACACAAGAGATTACCGATTACCGGGAGTTGGTTAGATCCTTTTCTTATTACAAACAAACTATTGAAAAAATTCTCAAAGGCAAGTCCGATCTGCTGGCAGATGTAAGCCATGAGATTCGCAACCCAATGCACATCATTCTTAGTTATGCAAAACAGGGAATGCAGACGATTAATACTGAGAAAGATGAGCTCATTCATCGCTATTTTTCCAGAATCAATGATGCCGGCGAAAAAGTACTGTTGTTGATAAATGATTTGCTTGATCTTTCCAAACTGGAATCGGGAAAAGCACAGTATGACTTCGAGAATTGTGACCTTTCGGAGCTTGTAGAAACTGTTTTGGAAGAATACCAGTTAATCCTTGAATCCAAGAAGATCACCCACTATTACAAAAGACCGGAAGTTGAATGCTCGACTAAAATGGATAAGAACCGGATGTTACAGGTAATCCGCAACCTGGTATCCAACGCTTGTAAGTTCTCTCCCGAAGAAAGCCATATTCGCATTGAACTGGATATTATCGATCATGATTTGCATTTCTCCATTATCGACTGGGGGTGCGGGATTCCTGAGGAAAGCTTTGATAATTTGTTTGAAAAATATACCAGAACCTCGCAAAAGGATATAAAAGGAACAGGCCTCGGGCTTTCCATAGCTTTTAATATAATCAACGACCACAACGGTCACATTTATGCCAGGCCCAACCCTGAAGGCGGTTCAATCTTTACCTTCACCCTACCGATGTAGATTCTCATTAACATTGAATAGCTGGCTAAAATCACTGGATACCGGCGTTCACCCTTACAAAATTTGCAATCGCCGGGGGAAAAATCCCGAAGGGATGACACAGCAGTAGCCAGCGGTGTCAACCGCTGGGGATCAAAACCAAAGATCAATTGAGTTCCGTAGGAACGACACCGTTGTTTTACAACCCGATGATTTGATAAGTCATTCGTAATTATTGAGTACACCCCCCTTAATTGATCCCCCTTGACACATTTTCCTGTTGTTAATAGAAAGCAAGATTGAAGCGCATCCCTCATCTATTCGATCAAAAAGGAATAATCAGACTAATCGGAGTTAACATGAAAAACAGCGTCAGTACCTGGCTGGGAAAAAAGAAAGGCGAGCAGACAAAAAAAAATCTTGAAAAACACGGGTTTCACGCCCAGTTGGTGGACAACTCAGCCAAAGCAAATGAACTGATCCTGGAAATGACAAAAGATTATCAAAGTTTTGGATTTGCCGGATCGGATACGACAAGAAAACTTGGGTTGACCGATCATTTGAAGGAATCCGGTAAAACATTATATGACCACTGGGTGCCCGGCCTTTCTCCTGAGGAAAACCTGGAAACAAGAAAAAATCAATCCCGGGCAGAATGCTTCCTCTGCAGCGCCAATGCCATCTCGATGTCTGGAGAAATTGTGAATGTTGACGGAATTGGCAACAGAACCAACGGAATGTCTTTTGGTCCCAAAAAGGTGATTATTGTAGCGGGAATAAACAAAGTAACCAAAGACCTTGATTCGGCATTAGCCAGGGTACATGAGGTAGCGGCTCCTATGAGAGCGAAAAGTCTTGCCATGGATACTCCGTGCGGAAAAACCGGTATTTGTGCCGATTGCAATTCCCCACAGCGTTTATGCAGAATCACAGTGATTTTGCACAGAAAGCCAATGCTGACCGATATTTCCGTGATACTGATAAACGAAAACCTGGGATACTAAATGTTAAATAATCGACCGGAAGGGCAAATAGATTTTAACCGATAAAAAAGCAGCTATGCAGAGATATTATCTATAGCATTTTTTTTTTGACAACCCGGCGAAAATCCGGAGTTTAGGTGGATACACCCCAATTTTGGCTGGTTCATGAACGATGGAAGACCGAACCTTGAA